>DATBFI010000040.1:0-19497 GCA_036558585.1 Chitinophagaceae bacterium | reverse complement strand
AGTTATGGGAAGACGAATACCAAAGCCGATCAGAGAGTTATCACTTAAATCATAGTAGGCAGATACGGCTTTACCGTTAAAACTAAATGTTGCGCGATTGTAGTTACTCGTGCTGTTCCATTGTACCTGGGAAGAGTACTTAAGTGCTGTTTGAAGATCGCTGAGCAATTTCTTGTCAGCTTTGTTTCCGCCTGCAAAAGAGGCAATGCTTAAGGCAACCAGTAAAGTTGCGAGGATTATCTTTTTCATTTTTTTTGTTTGTTCGGATCGTTGCATCCGGGTTTAAGAAAATTTTGTTTTTAGTCGATTGCTTTGTTCAGGAACTTGGCGATACAAATTTGTGTGTAAAATGAGACTGAAAACAAGAGAGGATTATCGTGTTTTTAAAATCAGGGTAAAGCACGCATAACGCGTATTAACTGCAATGAAGGTTGCGTAGAAATACCTGAAATGATGAGGGGATGATTAGGATGATATGATTATAATCATCTCCTGTCAACAGTTTTAGGATGGTAAACTTTTACATCATAACCACCCCTGCTATGCAGCGGCTTTTTAGAAATTGTTTATAACAAAAATCATAACCATAAACAAGCGTAGAAATACGTAAAATAAAAGGGCTGCCTGTAAGTATAAATGCGCATTTTTTGGGAGGAACTACGTGATCTTTGTTTTTCCGGTAATTTGCTGAAATGCTTAACAGCAAAGGGTTACAGCTTCGTTTAGCAGACTTTAAATATTTATACTTCAGTTGATACATGATGACCTGCCATGAGTCCGATAGTATTTTTACATCGTCAATTTTTTTCGTAACCCTATAAAATTTAAAATCATGCAAAACGGAAACCAAAAAAATGAAGCCAGTAAAAGTGACACCACTGAAAAGATCTATGAAAAACAACTTGATAAAAGTGACATCACTGACAAAATCTATAAAAGAGATGAATACGGTAAAGTGGAAGAACTTAAGTCATTACGGGATGCCTTTGTATCTGTGTACAATCGTATGCCTGATGAGAGCAATCCAAAGCCTGATGAGAGCAATCCAAAGCCTGATGAGAACAATCCTAAGCAGGCTCCATGTTTTTTTCTTAAAGCCGTTGATATGTATATCTTATCAAATATTCCCAATTTCATAGGCCTAAATATAGCTATTGGCTTTGATAAGCAGAAGAAAGATGATGTGCTTATTGTGCTTCCTGTGATCCGAGGCAGTGCTATAAATGTAACCGAGCAAAAATATAATGTTAACGGTGAAGATAAAAAATCATCAACGGTAATAATATTAGATTCAGCTACAAGTAGAGGACCTTGCCCTCCAAATCCAGTAGGTTGCTGTAATTGTGGTTGCACACCGAATTGCAGATGATATAAACCAAATTTGAGATGATTTTAAAGCTGTTTTCGTGAACATATATGAGTTGATTTTTCTAAATATAGAAATATACTCTCCTTTAATACCTCTGATATTTTTTTTTGTCAAAAGATCAAAAAGATCAGGGTGGGCAATTCTTTTGGTTAGTTATCTTGTGATTTATTTCACTTTAGTATTTTTAGCAAATCTTCCATTAGTGTTTCCAAACGGTAATTTTTTTAATAATAATGTGATTTATGTAATACTCTCTGCCCTAACCTTTTGTTTTTTTGCATTCATTCTTGAACAATTTTTACCACTGAAGAAATTCAGGACCATTAACAGGACAGTAATAATCGTTGCTGTCCTGTTTTGTATTGCAAATGCTCTTTGGTGGGAAGGCACTCAAATTTATAACAGTCATAGTGCTGCGTTAACAAATCTCGTTTTAATAAGTTATTGTCTGTATTACTATAAGTTGCAACTGCAAAATCTTCAAACTCTGTTTATAGAGAAACAGCCTTCATTTTGGATCGTTTGTGGAATTTTTCTTTATTCTGCCGGAAATTTTTTTCTTTTCACTATGTATAATTCTTTAACAAGTAATTACCCAAACTTTGCACGTTATTCGTGGTATATCAACGACTTTCTAATATTTATTATGAATATTCTTTTTGCAAAAGGTATACAATGCAGTTGGCGGAAATAAATATTCCCTGGTTCTTAATTGTTGGTACCACCGGTATGCTTCTCATGGTACTTACAATTATATTTTTTGTAATTACTCACCAGCGAAAAGTTATTAAATACCAGTTGGAGTTAAAAAAAGTAGCGGAAGAACAACAGAAAAAACTTACCCAGGCGGCCGTACAATCAGAAGAAATGGAGCGCAAGAGAATTTCTGCGGAATTGCATGACGAAGTGGGTGCACTGCTTTCAACAGTAAAGCTATACCTTAACCAGATACAACCCGCGAATCTGAATGAGCAAGCCAAGGTCGAAATTTTAAATGATTGCAAGCAACTGCTTAATGATACGGTGCAAACCGTAAGAAATTTATCGGCCAACCTGCAACCGGCAAGTATTAAGGATTTTGGGTTACTAAGTACATTTCAGCATTTTTGCGATAAGCTCAATCATTCGCCGGATTTGCAGATATCATTTACAGTGCAAGGCAAAATTGATCGCTTTCAAACCGAAGATGAGCTTGCTGTTTTTCGCATTTTACAGGAATTAACCAATAACATATTAAAACATGCGAAACCCGGGCATATCCAATTTTCATTTTTCCGGAAAAATGATATACTCCATATTTTTATTGAGCATAGCGGCAACGGATTAAGTCAGCAGGAATTTGAACAAAAGCTATATAGTATGCAGGGCCTGGGTCTAAAAAATATTCAAAACCGGATAAATATTTTAAGAGGTACTATCCGTTTTGAAAAAAATAATAATTCCATGGATTCAATTTCTCTTCAGATCCCTATGACCAATTAATATTTTGATTGCCGGCCGCCCACAAATTTTTCCAAAATATATTCTTCCAGCTTTTAGTTGAGTTATTGAAATAAATTGCAAACATTGTTTCTCAATACGAACAAAAATATTGGCTGCGTTATTTTTTTATGTTCATATTTCATACAAAAAAATGCCATTAAATACAAGAGTAGAAATACGTAAAATAAAACTAACCGGTGTTAAGTAAAAATGCGTGATTTTAAGAGGAAAATACCTGATTTTAATTCCCGTCTGTTTATATAAAACTCTTTACAGGCTTATGTTTCAGGGTAAAAATGCATGGACCCGTTTGTAACGGTGCGGGCGGGGAACGTCTAAACTATTGCAACAGGGTGTAATTTTACAGTATCAATCTAAAATGCGTTGAAATATGATCTTATATGTTTACAAAATTATTTTATGGCAAAATCTGAACCGTATCCTATTTATTTCTTTCACTCCCGCAGAAATGCTTGTGCTTGCGTCCTGGATCATTTTTTTATTTCTGTTTTACGAGCTAATCATAATTACATATCAGTTTAAATTAAAAAAGGTGTGTGAAGAACAACATGGGAAATTAATCTTTGCAGCGATTGAACATGAAGAATGCGTAAGAAAGAAAATATCAGCAAAGTTGCATGATGATGTAGGAACCATTCTTTCTACAATGAAGTTGTACTTAAGCCAGATACAGCCAGCACATTTCAGCGATAAAAGTAAAGCAGATGTACTTAAAGATTGTAAAGGATTGCTTGATGATACAGTACAAACAGTAAGAAATTTGTCTATATGCCTGCAGCCTTCCACAATAAAGGATTTTGGTTTATTAACCACGTTACAAAACTTCTGTGATAAACTCAACCTCTCTTCGGATTTGAAAATATCAATTACCGCGCAGGGCGCGATCGGTCGTTTTCATACAGAACATGAACTTGCTGTTTTTCGCATTTTACAGGAATTAACTAATAATGTTGTAAAGCACGCAAATGCACAGAACATCCATTTCTCATTTTTGCGTAAAAACGGTACGCTCCAGGTCCTTGTGGGGCATAACGGCAAGGGCTTAAACCAGAAAGAATTTGAAGAAAAGCTATACAATATGCAGGGACTGGGACTAAAGAACATTCAAAACCGTCTGAATATTATAAAAGGGAACATTCGTTTTGAAAAAAATGATAACTTAAATGTTATTTCTGTTCAAATACCTGTTACCGCTTAATACTCCGTTCTATGAACAAGATAAAATATGCCATAGCTGACGACCATAAGATTTTCAGAAAAGGTATTATCGCTGCTTTATCCGATACACCCGAACTTAAGCTTGTATTAGAAGCTGAAAATGGGAGAGGGCTCCTGGAAGGGTTGGCCAAAAATAAACCCGATGTTATTTTGCTCGATCTTAAAATGCCCGAAATGGATGGCATTGAAACGGTTAAAGAATTAAGAAAAAAAGATGACGAGGTGAAGGTCATTGTCATTTCTATGTATGATGAAGACAAATATGTTATTCACCTGATGGAAATTGGAGCAAATGGATATCTATTAAAGAATGCAGAACCCGAAGAAATAAAAACTGCCATATTCACCGCCTATGAAACAGGTTATTATTTCAATGATTTTGTAAATAAGGCATTGCTAAAAAAGATCGTACACAAATCACAAATAAAACCAGTATTCAATAAAGATGTTGAATTAACAAGCCGTGAAACAGAAGTGCTGAAATTGATTTGCCAGGAACTAACGGCAAATGAAATTGCCAATTTAATTTTCCTGAGTCCACGCACCGTTGAAGGCATCCGCACAAAACTGCTCGAGAAGATCGGTGTAAAAAATACTGCCGGTTTGGTAATGTATGCCGTGAAGAATAAGATAATTGAGTAATCAGTAATACCATGCGCTGAATTAAGCAAACTAATATCACTTCTAAGGAAACTTTTAAAGAGGTGCGATAAATTGCTTATATAGTTCTGCCGCAAAAAGATTGTTGTATTCACTCCCTCCGCATTGCTTTACCCATCTTAATCCATAGACAGAATTTGTTAAAAACATTTCGGATGCAGTCAGCACATCATCAACAGACAATGAAGCTTCTTCAATTTGCATGCCCCTGGCCTGCATGCACTCTAAAAGATATTTTCTCATCACGCCATTTATACAACCTTCGGTTAATGCCGGGGTTTTTAGAATGCCGCCTTTTAATATAAATACATTCGCAATTGTTGCATCTGCGATCCTGTTGTGCGCATTCAGAACAAGCGCATCATTCAAATTATTTTTCTTTGCCCATAAGGCAGCCATTGCATAAGGAAGATAATTGTTGCTCTTTATGTGCGAGTAGTTGTCGCATATTTTCTTGGCGTCTTTAAAGATATCTGCTACAAAACCATTTTCGTTGAGTTGATTATTTGCGGCGTTATACTCTGATGTTTGAATAATATAATTTGGAAAAAAATTTTGAGGATTATACAACCCACCATTGCTTCGAAAGATCGTTAGCCTGATTTTTGAAAGCTTTAAATGATGATTTTCTTTTGCAAGCTCTGTTATTTGTTCCAATAAATACTTTGCTGTAAAATAATCCGGCTTTTCAAATAGTAGTAATTCAAGCGAAGAAAATAACCTTTCAAAATGATAATCGCCCAGGACAATTTTTCCGTTGGCCATTTTCATCGTCTCAAAAAAACCATCACCATAACGAAAGGAACGGTTATTGGGTGAAATAAGTAATTTATCTGCAGGATAAAGTTTACCATTATAGTTTAAAAGTTCCAAACCGCCGGACATTTGAAGATAAAGATAAGAAAGTACAACCTGCGCGAATCAACGAATGCATACAAACAGATGAAGGAGATTGTCATGTTCTGCGATGACGTTGCTTAATGATCCCTTTAGAGAAACCCGGCTCATAACAATAATTTCTTCACATTTCCACATTTTCACATTTGCATATTTCCTCACGCCATCATATCAAGTATTTCCTGCAAATCGCTTTCTGTTTTTACCAACACTTCTCTTGCTTTGCTGCCGAGATTAGGTCCCACAATGCCGGCTTGCTCCAACTGGTCCATCAGCCTGCCTGCGCGATTATAACCAAGCTTCATTCGGCGTTGTATCAATGATGTGCTGCCCATCTGGTTCTGTACGATCAGCTTTGCCGCATCTTCAAACAGAGGATCGCGATCACTCAGATCAAATTCCTTTCCTTCCAGTTCTTTTTCATCAACATACTCCGGCAACATAAAGGCCTGCGGATAACCCTGCTGTTCGCCAATAAACTCGCATATATGCTCCACTTCGGGTGTATCAACAAAAGCACATTGCAAACGCGTTAATTCGCCATTGTAACTCACAAGCATGTCTCCTTTGCCGATGAGCTGCTCTGCACCGCCGGCATCAAGAATGGTGCGGCTATCGATCTTTGATGAAACCTTGAACGCAATCCGCGCAGGGAAATTTGCCTTGATAACACCGGTAATAATATTTACAGAGGGTCTTTGCGTTGCAATAATGAGGTGTATGCCTACCGCACGTGCCAGCTGTGCGAGGCGTGCAAGCGGCATTTCAATCTCTTTGCCTGCCGTCATAATAAGATCTGCAAACTCGTCGATCACAAGCACGATAAATGGAAGATACTGGTGCCCTTTTTGTGGATTGAGTTTCCGCTTTACAAATTTTTCGTTGTATTCTTTTATATTACGGCATCCCGCTTCCTTTAAAAGGTCATAGCGGTTATCCATTTCAATGCAAAGTGCATTGAGGGTATAAATAACTTTTTTTGTATCGGTAATGATCGGCTCCTCCTCACCGGGAAGTTTGGCCAGGAAATGTTTTTCTATTGCTCGGTATAAACTCAATTCTACCTTTTTGGGATCAACCAATACCAGCTTTAACTGCGAAGGATGTTTTTTGTAGAGCAATGAAACAAGCAGGGTATTGATGCCAACAGACTTTCCCTGTCCGGTGGCGCCCGCCATCAATAGGTGAGGCATTGTTGCAAGATCAACAATAAAATTTTCGTTGTCTATTTTTTTGCCTATCGCAATGGGTAACGCATAATTGTTGTTCAGAAATTTTTCTGATGATAACAATGTTTTCATGCTGACTACCGTCTTGCGCACATTGGGTACTTCAATACCAATAGTGCCCTTGCCGGGGATAGGCGCAATAATACGAATACCAAGCGCAGCGAGGCTTAATGCAATATCATCTTCCAGGTTTTTTATGCGGCTGATACGCACACCGGGTGCAGGAACAATTTCGTATAATGTGACCGTAGGGCCAACGGTTGCGGCAATGCGCTGAATTTGAATGTCATAATTTTTTAGTGTAGCAATGATCTGGTGCTTGTTTGCTTCAAGCTCTGCAGGATCGTGTACGATTTTTTCACTGCCATGTGTTTCTAATAAATCAAGAGAAGGAAACTGGTAAGTGCTTAAATCCAGTGTGGGTTCATAATCACCTTGTGGCATGTAGTTTGAAAAGGGATATTGAACATTTTCTTCATCGTCTTCCTGTACTTCTTTTATTTCCAACTGCATTTCCTCTTCGTTTATCTTCACCGGAAATCCGTCAACATCATCTTGATTTTCTCTTTTTAATTCATTTGGTTCGTCAGGTGTCAAATACTTTTCCGTTAAAGAAAATTTGTGCAAAGGATCCGTTTCCGCTTCGTCATTGGTTGGCATAATGACAGCAATCCCGTTGCTGTCTTTTTTTAATTTATTGCTGCTTCCAATATCTTCGCTTTTATCAAATCCAGCATCTCCTTTTACAAAAAATGGTTCGGCAATATTTTCATCAGAAATTATATTTTCATTTGCTTCTCCATTTGTGGAGATACTATGAGTACTAACTCTTTTTTGGGGCAGTTTAAACACAGGATTAAATCTCCATATTATGTAGGCTAAAACTGCCAGGCCAAGTAATGCTGCTGTGCCTACATTCCCAATCCATTTTGTTAGCCATTCTTCCATTAATTCACCAACGGCCCCGCCGAAAGAAAAGGTGCTGTTACCAAAGAAAAAAGCAAACGCTACACTCAAAACCAGTAATCCAACCAGCATATATCGCAGGTTTCTGGCAAGGCTGAAAATCTTTTTTGCAAATAACAGGTTAACACCAATTACAAAAAAGAATGTGCAGAACAAATAGCTTGATACGCCAAAACCATTGTAAATAAACTGGTGTGATATGTATGCGCCAAGCACTCCCAGGAGGTTACTTACACGCACGTCATTTGTTGCAAAAATTTTTACGCCAAATTGAAATACTTTATCCTGGTCTTGCTGCCATGTAAATAAATAAGAGGTAAAGGCGATGAAGAGAAATGCTGATATCAACAGGCAAACCGCTCCTGCGATTTTTGTAGTGCGCTCGTCCCTTACAACCTCTTTCACTGTAACCTGTGCTTCCTTTTCGGGCTTCAGCTTATCCGGGCTGGGTGGAGAAGTTTTCTTTTTTAGTTTGTTTGCCATAGTAACCGCTGCGCAAATATAACGAGTTAGTCAGGAGAATGTTATGTGCAAAGCCCGGGAATTACTTAGAAAGGCAAATTGTGGAAAGATTTTTAGACACTTCTCTCCGGAGCATTTACATGATTATTCTTTAAATTCGTCGGATATTAATTTTTATGCAGTTTTTGTTTAAAAAACTGGTCATTCTTTTCTCTTTTTTTTCCTGTCTTTCCTCTGCAGTAAAAGCACAGTTCCTGATGGATATGATCGATACAACCACTGATGTTGGTAAAGGCTTGCTTTCGATCTATAGAAAATATGACCATATAAAAATAGGTGGTTATATGCAGCCACAATTCCAGTTAGCCCAGAGCAAAGGAGCAAAGACATACAATGGTGGCGATTTTGCACCCAATTCCAATAACCGGTTCATGTTAAGACGTGGACGTATCCGCTTTGAATACGTTCATTTTGGGGAAGGTACCAAACCCGCCGTACAGTTTGTTTTTCAATTTGATGGAACCGAGCGTGGAGTTTTCATTCGCGATTTTTTTGGAAGAATTTTTGAGAACAACCGGAAGCTGTTTTCTTTTACAATGGGCATGTTTGCAAGACCTTTTGGATATGAAGTAAACCTCTCTTCCTCCGACCGCGAATCTCCGGAACGAGGAAGAATGTCCCAAATATTAATGAAGACAGAACGAGATCTTGGTGCAATGGTTTCATTTGAGCCACGCGACAGGACCAACTGGTTGAAATATATTAAGCTTGATGCGGGTGTGTTCAACGGGCAGGGATTAACAGCTCCCGGTGAATATGATTCATACAAAGATTTTATCTGCCGGGCTTCATTAAAGCCTTATCATTTAAATAATCATCTGTTACTTTCAGCAGGTGTATCGTACTTTAACGGAGGGCTCATACAAAATAACCAATACGTCTATACTATGCAAAGCAATAACGGAAAACAGCAATTCATTGTTGATTCCTCCACGGAAAATATAGGTACGGAATTACCGCGAAAATACAATGGTATGGATGCACAATTAAAATGGTTGCACAAAGGCTCAAGTGTTACCGAACTGCGAGGTGAATATTGGTGGGGTAAGCAAACCGCTTCCGCGGTGACCTCGGAAACACCTTCTAATATTTTTTTGACAGATCATTATTACATAAGAAAATTCAACGGAGCCTTTTTTTATTTGTTGCATTCATTTGACAAGCACAACCAGGTAGGCATGAAGTACGACTGGTACGATCCGAATACCCTTGTGAAAGGAAAAGAAATTGGTGAGGCCAATGGTACATTGCCTCCCGATATACGATATGGTACATTGGGAATCGGGTATATCTATTATTTTGACGAGAGCCTGAAAATAGTTGCCTGGTATGAGTTTGTGAAGAATGAATCAACCGCTTTGCCAGATTATACATCAGACCTGGAAGATAATATTCTGACATTAAGAGTGCAATTCAGGTTTTAAATACCCGGCACATTTCTGATAAGAAATACCGTAAATAAAAAAATAGATTGCAGCTCTTACAAAACGTCGCATGTATTAACCTCTCTTAAAATGTTCACTTATTGTTTATCCAATAACTTTCGACCATTCGATCGTGTAAAAGGGCCTCGATACATGCACTTTAGTAAATGCTTTAGAACAACCAGAAAAATGAATCTACTATACCATGTAATCACAGGGGTAAACAAGTCGGTGACCCCATTCAGGATGGCCTTTACTTAAACCGCTTTGGGTGTTGAATACAGCCTGCCAGGACGAAAAAGCCCGGATTA
Source organism: Chitinophagaceae bacterium (assembly GCA_036558585.1). Lineage (GTDB taxonomy): Bacteria > Bacteroidota > Bacteroidia > Chitinophagales > Chitinophagaceae > DATBFI01. Next base: position 9,398 of record DATBFI010000040.1, on the reverse strand, counting down.
AAATTTTTTAAACAGCCGGTTTGATTAGCTCAAATATATTTGTACCGGAAAACCATAAATATCCAATATCAATCATGAAGATCATAAACCCAACCAAAATCTCCGGCAAAATCCTGAGCTTATTTGATGAATCAAATAAGTTTGTTGTAGTGATCAGTCCAAGTTATAAGTTTAGTTACTGGAAAAAATTAACCAGGACATTAGATAACGCAAGGGACAGAAATATCCAGTTTTATTTTTTTGTGAACGCGGAAGAATTTGAAAGTATCTCCGCAATCAGGAAACTCGGGTATGAACCATATTTAATAGAAAACCTTCGCGCAAAAATTTATTTCAATGAAGGCCAGGCCATTATTTCATCAATAAACCTCAGTGAAAGTGCTGACAGTAATTCTCTCGATATTGCTTTGCAAACTGAAACAGAAGCAGAATATAACGAGGTAATTTACTTTTATGAAAAATTTATAACCTCAAAGGCTGTCACTGAAATCAATGATGGTTCTATTTATGTAAATGAGAGCCAAACAAATGGAAGCCATGTAAACGGAAAACACGTAAATGAAAGCAAATTTGTCTTCTGCGATCCATGGGAAGATCTAAGAAACCAGGTGCAGAATATTTCAGGTAAATCGTGCCGCTTATATTTTGACAAAAACTGGATCATACTTGATGGCCGCAATCGTTACCAGGTTTTTATTGACAATCAAAAAATTAATTTTTTAACAATCAATTGCGCCCTTTCAGAAAAAGAATTTGATTACTTAAAAAGTAATCCATCAGTATTAGAGGAAGGAAAAATGAAAATTAAATTGCAGGAAAGCGGAAAAAGTTATCATAATGCAATTTGGGGAAGCCTCAAAAATGTGCAAAGTAATTCGGTATATAAAATAATTCAACAGGAAGAAGATTTAATCAAAACCTCTGTTAGTGAATTTATAAATGGAATAGAAAAATTTAAGGATATCGTTTACACAGTCAGATAATGGACTAAGGCTACTAAAATAAAAATCCCGAAATAGATAGAATAATCTCTATGGTTTCATGTGTGTATTGAACCATTCAATTGTGCGCAGGCTCACATCAATCATATTTTCAAACTTTTCGAAGCTGTGACCTTCATCGGCATACACCACAAGTTGCGTTGGTACATGTAACTCTTTTAATGCATGCCAGAATTGAAATGATTGTGGCGCTGGCGCCTCGCCGTCTCTTTCGCCCACCAGGATAAGCGTTGGTGTTTTTGCTTTTTTGATATAAGTGACAGGAGAAACTTTTGCATAAGCAGCGGGATCATCATATGGCGAAGCTTCGAAGTAACTCGACATCCATTTATCAATCGAATTCTGCCCATAATAACTTTGCCAATCACATGCACCCGCCCCGGCTACTGAAGCGCGGAAACGATTTGTTTGAGTAATAGAAAACATTGCCATAAAACCACCATAGCTCCAGCCTAAAATTCCGATACGGTTATTATCTACCGGAAATTTTAGAATCACAGTATCTACGCCACTGAGTATGTCGCGCAGATCACCAAAACCCCAATCCCGCCTGTTTGCCAATGTAAAATCTTCACCCTGCCCATAACTTCCGCGGGGGTTTGGAAAGAAAACAAAATACCCCAACTGTGTATATAGCGTTGTGTTAAAATCAGGAGCACTCCATGTTGGTGTGGTTATCCACGCAGGCCCGCCATGTACGCAAACCAACATGGGATAATGTTTGGTTGAATCATAGTTTTGAGGGTACAACAGCCAGCCCTGTACATTTTTGCCCTCATTTATCCATGTTAGATTTTTCGTTTTTAAGAAAGGTTTATGAATGGCATCATTCAAATGTGCAAGTTGTGCTTGCTGCAGAAAGTTTCCGTGCCAGATCTCAGGCAATTCATTCCATGCACTGCGGATGAATGCTATCGTTGTTGATGAATTATTACTGATAACAGATAAACTTGTTTCTTCATTGCCTGCGCGAATAGATGCATCTCCTTTCCACATGGTTTTTGTTGTTCGATCTTTTGTATTTAAGGTAGTGATAGCGACTGAGCCACCCACAAATTCCGTGAATAAAATATTTCCATCCGGCTGCCATGTAAACCATGATGGCGTTGATTTTCGACCTGGCGTAAGATTTTCTGCTTGACTATTGCTCTTCGCATCAGCAACAAAAATTTCTCCGCCGGTTCCACCCTGGTCACTCATTAAGCCTTCGATAAATGCAATTTGTTTTCCATCGGGTGACCATCGTGGAACTGCAATCTGTCTTGATGGTTTATAAATAACAGTAGTATCACCTGAAAATATATTTTGTGTATAGAGTTTAGCGATGTACCAGTTATCATCACCGGGCGGTGGTGCAGCAGTATAACAAAAAAATTTGCTATCCGGAGACCAGTCATATTCAAAAATATACAACTGTGAAGGTGTTTCCTGATGGGTTTCTCCTGTTGCGCGATTAACAACCGCAATATATTGCACATTACGATTGGTCATAGAATCAACAATGCCTACTGCCCTGTCCTCTGCAGCCATTGGTGAAGGTTCACGACTTGCCTCCTCGACATATAATACACTCAAATATTTTCCATCAGGTGACCAATACAAATGCGATACATAACCATCAAAGTGTGTGAGTGGTTGTTTTGTAAGCAAAGCACCTGTTGATGCATCAGCAATAAATATTTGCAATTGATTCGTTGTTTGGGCATCCGATAAAAAAGCAATTTCCTTTCCATCAGGTGACCACTGCGGCTCCGATTCATTGCACGATTGATTGACAGATGCAGCAGTAATACGTATTGCATTATCGTTTGGGGATAAAGACTTAATGAAAATAGCCTGACCATTTTCACCATCAGAGCACCATGCAATTTTTGTTGCCGAAGGGTTTAATGAGCATTGATAAATATATTTTACACTTGCCTGGAGTTGAAAAAAATCAGTAACAACTTTTCTATGATATGCCGTATCGCCGATTTGATTTTTATTTTTGTCAGGAACATTTTGAGCCGGGGAAAAAAGTGTATAGAGTAAAAATGAAATGAATATTAACAAACGAAAGATAAATGGATGATTGAAATTTCGCCAGTGTAAAAGAAAATGTTTACATGTCATGTTGCTAAACTATTATGATGTAACGGCAAAACCAAAACAATTCTAACGCATTATAGCTGTGCCTACAAAGCCTTATCAGAATAAAATTTTGTGTAAGATCGAAATACTGCCCGTTCACTAAACCAGCACTTAACATAAAGCGCATTCAAAAAGTAATTACAGTAGTAATAAAATTAAATTCAGTTTAAAAATGTAATAGGATACAGCGGTTCATTCCAACAACAAAAGAAGCAATTGTTTTTTTAGAGCAACTGGTGGGTTTTAAAGACTATTTAAGTGATACTTTTATAAGATTTTTCGAAATTAGCATAAATAAACCCTTCACCCATGTTTAACTATAACAGTAAAAGCCCACTTGGCTTTGTCGTATCTTATTTCATCGATGCAATGCATGCCCCTAAAGTAGAAGTTTACAGAGATTCTAAAAAAGAATGGCGCTGGCATATCAAAGATTCAGCCGGCATTACGCTTGGCGAATCATCTAACAGTTACGATAATTTATTGGACTGCGAAGAGAATATCAGGCAGGTTACAAAAGCACTTAAAAGCTATTTCCAACGCAGCATATAATTATTAAGGAAAAAACTTCTGCACTGCGTTTAAAATTGTTACTACTTCTTCGGGACAGTACGAGAATAGTTCTGTAGTGGTTTTTAACTTAGGAAAACACCTGTTCATTTTCGTATTGCAAATCGCAGTCTTCCCGCCTGGTTTATCCTTTCTTGTTTATTTTGCCTGAACCATGTACTTCAATCTTCTTCACTTGCGCATCTCCCCGATAATCAATGTTACCGGAACCGTTTATTTGTGCATCGAGCGAACTGCTTACGCTCACTTCTATATCTCCTGAACCCGATACTGTTGCCGAACATGTTTCAGTTTTTAATCCATAGGCGCTTACATTTCCCGAACCATTAAGATGAATTGTTTGTGTTTTTGCATTCCCCTCGTTCACATCAAAATTTCCCGAACCCGAAAAATTCATGCGAATATTTTCGGCCTGCAATCCCGCTAACTTCATATTTCCACTTCCGTTTCTGTCGATAGAAACCTGGTTAACAGCTTTAATCAGCCCCTTTATAGTAGTATTTCCTGAGCCGTCGGAGCTAAGATTGAAATCACGGGCAGATGAAAGGTCTGATTCGCAGGTAAGATCACCGGAGCCTGATTTGTCAATGGCTTCAAGACTTGTATAAGTTACCTCTACTTTAATCCTGATGTTACGATAAGACCCTTTTTCAAGAGATATTCTTAACGTATTTCCATCTGTTTCTGTAAGGATTTTTTTAACATCAATATTTTCTGCAGTAATCCTCACTGAAGTTTCATTTCCTTGCCGGAGCACGGCATCAAAACTTCCACCAATTTCAAGTGTACTGAAAGCTGACACTTTTCTTGTTTCTGTTTGCTGTGCTGACGCAGTACCTGTAATGAGCAGCAAAGCTAAAAGCAATAAATTTTTTATCGTTTTCATATTCTTGTTATTCTGGTTTACTTATAGGAAATGCGGCTTTGTAATAAGTTCAGCTAATAGTTCTAAGATTCAGCATGTTCATTTTGAATTATGAAAATAATGCCATTTGGTTATAATACCTGCCAATTCTTTTATTCCTTCGGTAACAGCAGCCGGGCCGGGCTGCAGAATAATTGACGATTTAATTTCAAAAATAAAATCGTTTTTTACTGCGTTAATGTCGCGCCAGTGTTCCCTTTTTACTAACTGTTCCTTTTTAAATTTTTTTCCACACCACGACGCGATAATAATATCCGGGTTGCGTTTTACGACCTCATTTGTATCTGCAATAATCCTGTCTTTTGCTAAAGATGCATTTTTGTATTCCTTAAAAATATCGATGCCCCCGGCAAGCTCAATCAATTCGCTTACCCATCGAATACCTGATATCAACGGGTCATACCATTCCTCAAAATATATTTTAGGTTTAGGTTCTTTGCCTTTGTTCGTGTCACAAATTTTTTTTATTTCATTTTTAAACTGATTGATAAGATTATTTGCTGCATCAATCTTTCCAACTAAACTGCCGATTTGTGCGATCATTTTAAAAATGCCTTCCACACTTCTGTGATTATTTATCCAAACGGTAATACCTCTTGCTATTAATTCTTTTGCTATGTCTGCCTGTATATCCGAGAAGCCTATAACCAGATCCGGTTCTAACGCCAGTATTTTTTCAATGTCAGCTCTTATAAATGCAGATACCCTGGGTTTTTCTTTACGTGCCTGCACGGGACGTACGGTAAAACCTGATATACCAACAATTCTACTCTCCTCGCCAAGTAAGTAAAGTGTTTCGGTAGGTTCTTCTGTCAAGCACACAATTCGCTGTGGAAAGTAATGTTCTTGAAAAGCCACTTATTTCTTTTATTATGACATTTTAAGTTGTCGTTGTGCCTCGTGTAAAATTCACCGGGTCAGTCACTACCATTTATTGTTTCCTCCTGATCTCATATTCCCCGGAAGGATCTTTTTCTTTCATTGCTGTCACCTGTCCATTTTCTACTATAAATTCAATTGTCATATCTGCAAACTCTTTTGTATGAAATATTCGCTGTTTATAAGGTATGAGTTCTATTGTTGGCTGGCCGGGAATAGTAATAAAAAGCTCATTTTCGTTTTTCAAAACGACGTTTATTATTGTACCGGCAAACTCATATTTACCAGCATATATGGAAAGAGTTTTAACATCATACAGTGAAGAATCCGGCTTGCGAATAAAAGTAGCTTCATTTTCATCTAAAGAAATTACGAAACGATCAATATCCCCCTGTGGATTTGTTTTGAAATTTAAAGAGTATAAACCATTCTCTTCATCATCCGGTGTATCGAAACGATCATAATGAAAATGATGCAGTGGAAGAATGATATGATGCAACTTAAATTGTAGTCCTGTATCTTTCTTATCTATGCTGATAATACCATATGCAGGATTTTCATATTGCCCAGGATAATCGTCCAAAGGATGTGAAGGTTTTGTTCCTTCTACGCGTCCAAAGCCAGCTTTTCCTCTTGCAGCTCTGCTTAATTTTTTGCCTTCATTACGTTCCTTCAGCAGTCGTTCGCTCCAGGGTGTGAGGGTAAGACCCAGCAAACGCTCATATACATTATAAGATATAGTGTTATACAAAAGAGCGCTTTGATCGCCGATCACAAACACAACCACACCGATACTATCTTGTGGCATGTAGGAAATTTGTGAATGAAACCCGGGAAGATCTCCGCCATGATAAACCAAAAGATGTCCGCGATATGATGATTGTTGACGACCCATGCAATAAACAGGATTAAGAATTTCTCCGTAACCTTTTTCAAGATTTGTGTTTGGTAATACAACTGAAGGCATGAGGCTTGACTTCACCGCAGATGAAGGCAGTATTTGCCTGTCTTCATATTTTCCGTCGTTCATCAGAGCAATAAGCCAGTGCGACATGTCATTTACATTAGAGATAATAGAGCCCGCTGGTCCCAAACCTCCTGTTTCTTCGTAAAATGGAATGCGGTATAAAATATTGGTGTCTCTTTTTTCATTATATGGCACTCCATAATCAGGCTGCTTTGTCATATCAGCAATGCTAAATACCGTACTGCTCATGCCAAGCGGAGTAAAAATATTTTCACGCACAAAATCTTCCCACGTTTTGCCCGTTATCAGTTCAATGATGTAACCTGATGCTGCATACATGAGGTTGTTGTAAAGAAATCCTTGTCTCAACGGCTGGCTTGGTTCCAGGTATTTAAGTTTCTCAAACAGCTCTTTCCTTGAGAAGTCTGATTTATACCATATTAGATCATGACGTGAAATCCCCGTGCGATGAGAAAGCATATCATGTATTGTAACCGTATTTGTAAGCTCATCGTTATAAAACTGTATGGATGGAATATAATTTTTTATTGGTTTATCCCAATCAAGCTTTCCCTGGTCAACAAGTATTCCTGTTGCTATCGTTGTAAATAGTTTAGTGTTTGAAGCTATTTGGTATAATGTATTAGCAGTGACCGGCAACTTTTTTTCATAATCCCTGTACCCGTATCCCTTTGCAAAGACAAGTTTGTTTTTGATAACTATACCTACACAAGCACCTGGTGTGTTCCACTCTTTAAGTGTTTGCGCCATGTACTGATCAAAATCCTTTAACCTCTTATTTACATCCATTTCCTGCGCGGCTGTTACAAAGGAGTAAAGGGCTGCAACGAAGAGAAGGAAACTTTTAAGCATACTATAGTTTATTTGAATGAAGATACATTAATATCGTATATGTCAGGTTGGCTTAAAGTGTGGCTGATGACATTCAATCCGGGGCTTCATTTTTACTTAAATCAACTGTACTAAAAAGCTGGCTTGTAGCGGTTGATTGCTTTCTGTGATATTACTATTATATTTAAGTTTTCAACGGCATTAAATTCACTTCATAATTTTAAAAACCGGTTGCATATGAATGTTCTTCATACAAAAGACTATCTCGTGTTTCTTTTTTATTTTCTTGTTGTAGCACTCTATGGCTGGTGGGTGTACCAAAGGAAAAAAGCAAAACAAACAACGACGACAGATTATTTTCTCGCGGAAGGTGCATTAACATGGTGGGCCATTGGCGCTTCATTGATCGCTTCAAATATTTCCGCTGAACAATTTATTGGAATGAGTGGCTCCGGTTTTAAAATTGGGATTGGCATTGCAAGCTATGAATGGATGGCAGCAGCATCTCTGCTAATCGTAGCTGTATTTTTTATGCCTGTCTATTTAAAGAACAAAATATTTACGATGCCCCAATTTCTCAACCAGCGTTACAATTCAACGGTGGCCATGATCATGGCGGTGTTCTGGTTACTGTTGTACGTGGTGGTTAATCTTACTTCCATTCTCTACCTGGGTGCACTAGCAGTAAGCAGCATTTCCGGTTTCAACTTTACGGCATGCATGATGGGGCTTGCACTCTTTGCGGTGATCATTACACTTGGCGGTATGAAAGTGATTGGTTATACCGATGTGATACAAGTATTCTTTCTTATAGTCGGTGGATTAGCTACGACTTATCTTGCGCTCCATCTTGTAGCAGAACATTTTGGCGAAGAAGGAATTTTCAACGGATTTAAATTATTAGAGCGGGAAGCAGGTGAACATTTTCATATGATCGTAAAAAGAGATGATCCAAATTATTTTGATTTACCCGGCCTGTCTGTTTTGATCGGCGGTTTATGGATCGCGAATCTGAATTACTGGGGATGCAATCAATATATCACACAGCGAGCATTGGGTGCAAATCTTAAAACAGCACGTGGCGGAATTTTATTTGCAGCATTTTTAAAATTGCTGATGCCCGCAATTGTAGTGCTCCCTGGCATTGCTGCTTATGTGTTGCATCAGCAGGGAAGCTTTCAAACAGAGATGATGCAAAGCAATGAATTAAATCCTGACAGGGCATATCCCGTGTTATTGAATATTTTACCCGAAGGTTTGAAAGGTCTTGCATTTGCTGCTTTAACTGCTGCAGTTGTTGCATCACTCGCGGGTAAAGCAAACAGTATATCAACCATTTTCACACTCGATATTTATAAAAAAAGATTGCATCCCGAAGCGAGCGAAAGAAAGCTCGTTTGGATAGGAAGAGTAACTATCATAGTTGCCATGATACTCGCTATCATCATTTCACCATTTCTCGGAATTGATAAAAAGGGAGGCTTTCAATATATACAGGAATATACAGGCTTTGTTTCACCCGGTATTTTTGCTATGTTCATTCTTGGCTTTTTCTGGAAGAAGACAACTTCAAATGCTGCACTTTTTGCAACAATTGCTGGCTTTGTGTTATCTGTAATTTTAAAATTCCTCCCAAATATTGCCGATCTTTCATTTCTCGCCCCTATTGGTTTTTCAAAAGCAAACAGTGCAGGTGTATATGAAATTCCTTTTATGGACAGGATGGCAATCACCTTCGTTTTTTGTGTGATTGGTATGTATATCATCAGCATGTGGGAAACCCGGAGAGGGGCACACCCTCATGGCCTGGAGATAGATTCAAAAATGTTTAAAACTACTCCGGGATTTACAGTGGGATTATTAATTGTTGTAGGAATACTTGTGGCGTTGTATTCTGTTTATTGGTAAAATTTTTATGGAGCGATCTTTTGTTCATTAGTAAAGCTTTATGTTTAAAGTTCAAAGTTCAATGTTGAACTTTTAGCTTGAACCAAAAAATATGTTATTTCAAAAATCATTCATGCGCCGCTTTATCAATCGCATTTAGTAAATCGTGATCGTTATTATCGTCTCC
>DATBFI010000039.1:0-11164 GCA_036558585.1 Chitinophagaceae bacterium | reverse complement strand
AATAATATTTTTATCATTCCCAAAAAATTTCTTTGCTGTTTTTTCTGTAATGACCAGTGAATACAATTGCGAAAACGCTGTACGTGCATTGCCCTGAACAAAAGGTAGTGTGAACATAGTGAATAAAGAAGGTTCCGCATATTTGCCAGATGCATAAACAGATTTATCTCCAATGCTGAAAAGAAATGACATTTTACCTTCATTGGTGCGGCATGTGTTGGCGATCCCCGGTATTTCGGCCTGCATGGCCGGCGCCATTACACCCGGGGTTGAAGTAAAGGTTGCAGTATAGGTATCATATTTTTGATTCTCACGCACATAATATAACCTGTCTTTTTTTGCATTAAAGCTATCCCAGTTTACCTCATCTTCTACCCATAAAAAAATAAGCGCTGCGCAGGCAATGCCAATCGAGAGACCAAAAATGTTAAGAAAACTATAGGTTTTATTTTTCCATAAGTTGCGCAGGGTAGTTTTGAAATAATTTTTAAACATACAAGAAGTTTAGATTTAAGTCAAAAGGTAAAATTTAAAAAGTCAAAACAGTTTGTGTTTTTTAATTTTGATTCATTCCGTTCTCAAACTCTTTACAGGATTTGATATTGCTGCTCTTACCGCCTGGAAACTAACTGTGAACAATGCAATAAGCAATGCAGTAATTCCGGCAACCATAAAAATCCACCAGCTTATGTTTGTTCTGTAAGCAAAATCTTCAAGCCAATGATGCATGAAAAACCATGCAACGGGTGCTGCAATAAAAAATGATATGAATACGAGCTTCAAAAAATCTTTCGATAATAAGTTTATAATGTTTGAAACACTTGCACCCATTACCTTACGAATGCCTATTTCCTTTGTTCGTTGCATTGTACTATAGGATGCAAGACCAAGCAACCCGAGACATGAAATAAAAATGGCAAGTACCGCAAAATTTAAAAAAAGTCTTCCAAACCTGTCCTCGCTGCGATATTGCCTGTCGAAAAATTCATCAAGAAAATAATAGCTGAATGGCCTGTTTGGGATCAATGTTTTCCATTTATTCTCAATGGCTGTTGTTGTTGTCGGTAAATTTGCAGAAGATACATTTATTGAAACCAGATTACAACCATCCGGCTCAATGCGCATAGATAAAGGTTTAATGGGTTCCTGTAAAGAACGGAAATGAAAATCTTTCATCACGCCAATAATTTTTCCTTCTCTTCCCCATTGCTTAAAACGTTTACCGATAGCCTGCTGGGGAGATGAGTATCCAAACATTTTTATCGCTGCTTCGTTCAGTACCATTGCCTGCGTAGTATCAGTTGCAAAATCTCTCGAGAATCCACGTCCTGCCACCATTTTTATCTTGTAGTTATTGATATAATCGAAATCAACAAAATACAGATCGAGGTTAGCTATTTGCAGATCGCCTTTTATGTTTTCAATTTCAGAATAAGCTCCGGGATTTCCACCGCCGGGAACACTTGATGACATAGCTGTAGATTTTACACCCGGCAAACCCGTAATTGCCTGTTGAAATGTTTTTTTGGCAGGATCACCGTTTGTATCAATTATCATCATTTGATCTTTATTAAAGCCAAGATCCTGGCTCCGCATATAATTCATTTGATTATACACGATTATGGTCCCTATGATCAATGCAATGGAAATAGTGAACTGTGCAATCACCAAACCTTTCCGTAATAAAATGCCTCTTGTGCCTGTTGCAAAACGGCCTTTTAAAACAACAACAGGTTTAAAGGACGACAATACTAATGCGGGATAAATACCTGCAAGCAAACCGATACCAATCGCTGCAAGAAAGAGCATGAGCAAATAATACATATTTGAAAAAATGCCTGTGCTTACTGTTTTGCCGGCTAATTGATTGAATAAAGGAAGTAATAGCAAAGACAAACCAATGGCTAACACAAAAGAAATGAAAGACACCATTAATGATTCGCCTATAAACTGGCGCATCAGGTGAATTTTTTCAGCACCGACAACTTTTTTTATTCCTACTTCTTTTGCACGTTCTGCAGAACGTGCTGTTGTAAGATTAATAAAATTAATGCAGGCTATGAGCAGGATAAAAACTGCAATTATCGAGAAGATATAAACATTATTGATATTGCCTGTTTTACTTCCATTACGCGTGGAGCGCAGATACACATCTTTCAATGCTTCAAGAAACAAGGTGGGATACATCTGGCTTTGCTTCATCTCTGTTCCATTCCGCCGCTCAAGAAATGCAGGAAATTTTTTCTCCAGGACTTTTGCATCAGTACCGGGTTTCAGCAACAGATATGCCTGTGCACCATAGTTACTCCATTGGCTGTCCAATCTCTGGTTAAACTTTTGAGTGATGGTACTCATGGACAAGGCTACATCGCCTTTTATCACTGAATTCTCCGGAATGTCTTTCATTATGCCGGTCACTTTTGCCGGATAAGCATCACCCGTTATCAATAAAGTTTGGCCTATAGGATCTTTATTGCCAAAATATTTTTTTGCAGCCGTTTCAGAAAACACAATACTGAACGGTTCTTTTAAAGCAGTTTGGGGATTTCCTTTCAGTAATTTAAAATCAAATACTTTAAAAAATGATGAGTCTGCCCACATAGCATTCTCTTCATTGAACTTCATATCACCTTTGCGCATGAGCACATTATCTCCGCCTGCGATACGAACGAACGATTCTACTTCCGGAAATTCATCTTTTGCATTCGGTGGTACCGCCCATGCAGGCCGATCTGCATTAATAACTTCGGTTGGTGTTTTTATATCACATATAATTCGGTAAATACGGTCTGCTTTAGAGTGGAACGAATCGTAGCTTAACTCAAAACTCACATACAAAAAGATAAGAAAGCAGGCAGTCATACCAACTGTCAAACCCATGATATTTATAAATGAAAACACTTTGTGTTTCCACAGGTTTCGCATCGCGATTTTAAAATAGTTTTTAAACATGGAGTTCCCTTCTTATTTCTCCGCCTTAAGCGGAGAAGGATTTTAGCCGTTTAATAAACCTAACTGTTAATATTTATCTGCTCCTCAAAAGTCCCCCTTTGGGGGATTTAGGGGGCTTATTCCGTTCTTAAACTTTTCGCAGGATTAGCAACGGCTGCTTTAATTGCGTGGTAACTTACCGTAAGCAACGCAATGATAATGGATAACAGGCCGGACATAATAAATACCCACCACTGAATATTTATATGATAGGGATAATCTTTTAGCCAGGTGCTCATTGCCCACCATGCTACCGGCGTTGCTATAAGAAATGAAATCAAAACGAGGTTAAGAAAGTCTTTTGATAGTAATGCGGCGATACCCGTTACAGAAGCGCCAAGTACTTTGCGTACCCCAATTTCTTTCACACGATTCTCTGCCATATATGTTGCAAGTCCAAAGAGACCAAGACAGGAAATAAAAATGGTAAGCCCCGCAAACAATCCTGCCAAAGTTGCTGTGCGTTTTTCGTCTTCAAATTTCTTTGCATACTCTTCGTCAATAAAATGATACTCGAAAGGATATTCCGGATTGTATTTTTTAAAAATAGCTTCTGTTCTTTGTAAATTTTGTGCGGTAGAATTTTTATCGTTGAATTTTATATGCATTACATTGAACCAGCCTTTGGCGCCTTCAATAACCATAGCATTTGTAGGCTGATAAGGTGATTGTAAAATAAAATCTTTGATAACGCCTACCACGTGCCATTCAATACCATTATCCTTGATGATTTGTCCGACAGGTTTATTGAACTTCATCATCTTTGCAGCTGATTCATTTATTATTACTGCGGTCGAATCCGTAGGAAATTCCTTTATATTAATATCACGACCTTCTACAAACTGAAAGCCGGCTGTTTTTGCAATTGATTCATCCGCACAAAACCTGTCAATAACTCTTTTGTCATTAGGATCTTTGCCCTGCCATTCAAATCCCCAACTGTTACTCCATCCTTCTGTAAGAGGGGCGCTTGTTTTGCTTACAGAGGCAGCGGTGCCTGATGTGATCAATTCATTTTTTACAAGATTGTAATTCTTTTCGAGATCGCCGGTAAGAAAATGGTAAATCAAATTGCTTTTGTCATAACCAGCTTGCCTGTTTTGCGCATAATCAATTTGCTGCTTTACAATAATTGTACAAATAATAAGTATAATAGCGAAAGTAAACTGCAACACAACCAACATTTTCCGGGGTGTGATCAAAGCATTTACTGCTTTGAAAGTTCCCTTTAGAACCATTACCGGTTGAAATGAAGAAAGAAAAAATGCGGGATAACTTCCTGCTATAACACCTGTAAATACTACGAAACAGATTGCAGAGAGCCAGAAATTAATATTACCGAAATCAATAAAAAGTTTTTTATCTGTGAGTTGATTAAAAGCAGGAAGACTAAGCTCTACAATAAGGATCGCAATTATGCCGGCTATCAATGCAAGCAAAATCGATTCGCCTATAAATTGCCCAATCAGGTAAGCTTTTTGTGCACCTACTACTTTTCGAATGCCAACTTCTTTTGCACGTTTTTCACTGCGTGCAGTGCTAAGATTCATAAAGTTAATACAAGCAATAAGCAAAATGAATGCTGCAATAATTCCAAACAACTTCACAAATTCTATTTTTCCGCCATCCTCTGCACCATTTGTGAAACTGGAATAAAGTCTCCACCGCGTTATTGGATAAAGAAACATTTCACTTTTTGGATCATCTTTATCGTACCTGGCTCTTATTGTTTTTAATTTCGGCGCAATAGAAGCAAGAGTAGCATTGGGTTTCAACAATACATATGTTTTGGTAGAATTATTCCCCCAGTATTCATCATCGCCTCCCAGTGATCTTAAATAAGACCAGGGTACTAAATATTTAAAATCGAATCTTGTATTATTAGGCAGGTCTTTCAGGATACCGGTTACAGTAAAATTGTCTTTATTGTCAATCTTAACAACTTTACCCATTGCATCTTCATTGCCAAATAGTGTTTTCGCAAATTTTTCGGTGAGCACGATAGCGTGCATGTCGTTAAGCACAGTTTTAGGGTTGCCTTTCAATAAAGGAAAACTGAAAATCCGGAGAAAATCAGAATCAACAATATTGCCCTGTTCTGTTATTCTTTTTTCACCGATACTAAATAAAAAATTGCTACCCCAATCGATGCGTGTGGTATGTTCTACTTCCGGGAAATCTTTCTGCATGGTTTTAGCGAGAACCTTAGGGGTAACACTCCAGCATTCAATTTTATTATTGTGAAAAGAGCGGTTCCATACTTCATAAATATGATCTTTATTTGTATGGAACTGGTCGTAACTTACTTCGTTTTGTATCCATAATAAAATAAGTATGGCACTTGCCATACCTATTGCGAGACCTGAAATATTTATTATTGAAAATCCTTTGTTACGAAGAAGATTCCGAAAAGCGACTTTGAAATAATTTTTAAACATAAACCCCTCCACACCTCCCTAAAGGGAGTTATAAAGGTTAGTTCCCTTTGAGATATTTTTTATTTATGATTTTGTATATTTTCTTTTGCAAATCTTTAATCTCTACTAACTTTTGTTGGGTTACTCCCGTCGGATTATTATTGAGGCGTTCAATACAGCATAAGAGTCGCCTGTTGCGTGAATGCAGGCTCCGCTTAGTGGTTCGTCCGTAAATTCCTCTTAAATATGAAGTAGAATAAACCCATTATATTAACTGCATAATACGGATCGAAACGAGCTGGCTGGGCCGCATATCCTCAGTATTCTTCTTCTTGCTGCAGCAGCACTCTTTTATACTGTGCACGGCAGCTTTTTCATTTGAATTGCTTTTTGCAATTCCACAGCAAATAACCGCGCTGCATCCAAGAAATACAGCAACGGCCAGCAAACGCCTTATTATTTTACCTGCTATGTTTTTCATAAACCAGGAGTTTATAAGTGGATTATATGAGTATATTTTCCGTAACGGTTTGCCCGTCCAGCATGCGTACGATGCGATGACTGTAGCGTGCATCATGCTCACTGTGCGTAACCATTATTATGGTTGTGCCATGTTCATTTAATTCTGTAAGCAGTTCCATTACTTCATTACCGTTATGGCTATCGAGGTTACCTGTAGGCTCATCGGCAAGTATTAGTTTTGGTCTGTTTACAACTGCCCGTGCAACTGCCACGCGCTGTTGTTGACCACCTGAAAGCTGCTGGGGATAATGATTTCGCCGGTGCATGATCTGAACTTTGTCCAGAACTTCTTCGACGCGTTTCTTTCTGTCGGCGCTTTTCATTCCAGTGTAGATCAGCGGCAGCTCTACATTCTCAAAAACAGTGAGTTCATCAATCAGATTAAAACTTTGGAACACAAAACCAATATTGTGTTTACGCAGATCTGCGCGTTTACGTTCATTGAAATGCGCCACTTCAATGCCGTTAAAAACAAAACTGCCTCCGTCGGGATCATCAAGGAGACCCAAAATGTTAAGCAGTGTAGATTTGCCGCAACCTGAGGGACCCATTACAGCTACAAATTCTCCTTCCTTTACTGCCATTGAAAGTTTATTTAGTGCAACGGTTTCAACTTCCTCGGTACGGTAGATTTTTTCGAGTTCAGATATTTTAATCATGTCGGCCATTTTTTTGTTTTGTTTATATGTTACGTTTATTGTTTGAAAAAAGTTACAATTTCAGTTGACAGTTCTCAGTCCTCAGTT
The DNA here is from genome assembly GCA_036558585.1 of Chitinophagaceae bacterium. Taxonomy (GTDB): domain Bacteria; phylum Bacteroidota; class Bacteroidia; order Chitinophagales; family Chitinophagaceae; genus DATBFI01. The sequence goes on along the minus strand of DATBFI010000039.1, from coordinate 4,488 downwards.
TTCAGTCTGTAAGTAAGTTGTATTCTTACTGCTTGCTGAAACTGCCTACTGTAAACTCATAACTCCTTACTTCTTCAGCACCAGTTCCTGCATGTTACCATAATTTTCATAACTGCTTGTTACGACTTTATCGCCAGGCTCTAATCCCTGGAGTACTTCATAATAATCGGTGTTTTGATTTCCTAATTGTATAGGCACTCTATAAGCACTTCCGCCGTCTTTGCTTACTTTAAATATCCAGTTACCACCTGTCTGTTGATAAAAACCACCTTTTGGTAAAAGCACTGCAGTTCTCTCGTCACTTAATGCCAACAGTATTTGTAAGGTTTGCCCGCGGCGAATGCCTTTTGGTACCCTGCCAATAAATTCCATATCTACCTGGAAACGCCCATTGATAATCTGCGAATAAACTTTCTTTATTTCGAGATTGTATGTACTATCTGCAAAATCAAAAGTCCCTTTTAGTCCCGTAAAGATGCGTGAAAGATAGTGTTCGTCTACATCCACGCGCACTTTAAATGCACCCATCACATCTATTTGCCCCAGGCGTTCACCCTGATTTATGTTTTGCCCGATTTCTGCGCTTAATGATGTAAGCTGACCATCAACCGGCGCACGCACAATAAGATCTCCAACTTTTTTGCGCATTACCTGCAACGCATTTTGTGAGCCCTTGAATGATTGCTCTTCCTGATTTCTCTGCTGCGCATTAGAGATTGAATCCTGTTGCAAAAGCTGTTCGGTAAGTTTCTTCTTACGCAGGTAGTAGTTATAATCATTTTCTGCCTTTTTAAATTCCTGTGATCCTATCGCTTTTTTGGCATATAAGTCCTTGTCTAAATTGTAAATACGCTCTGCTTCTTTAAACTGGCTTTCAGCATCGGTCATTTGATTGAGCTTATTCACTGTATTTTGTTGGGCAGCATTCCTTGAAATTTGCATTTGAGTCAGCAGGTTATACACATTTGTTTGCTGAGTTACCATGTCCAGCTCAAGATTATTATTTGACAATCTTAAAATAGGTTCATCTTTTTTCATAACCGTTCCATCTTCTACGTATTTTTCTTCTACGCGGCCGCCTTCAATAGCATCAAGGTAAATGCTTACTCGTGGCAGCACTACTCCGTTAACTGGTATATTTTCCTGGAATGTTCCCTTCTTTATTTCGCTTATAGTAATACGATCCGTTTCTACATTTAATTTACTGTTACCTGACGTGTAATAATAACTTGCTGCAATTAAGGCGACCAATGCTGTTATCCCGGCTATCGTAAGAATTCTTTTTGTAGTCCATTTCTTTTTTACAATTACTCTATCCACTGTTTAATGTTTAATTTATACTTTATAGTTTAATTTATTTTATGCATTATTTTTTTGTCAACGTCATTCCTGATTCATGAAAGAAAACCCAGTGTAGAAACACAGGTTTTTATTGCACATGAGAAACTAATTTTTTTTAAGTACCGGCTTTATTTTGTTATGCCCCGCTTTGGAAGCCTGCCGATTGATCACTCACTTCGTTGTCCATTTTTATTCACCACCAGGTTGTATGCGAGTTTTGCCGTGCTTATTATAAACAAATAGTAGTGCCAGAATTTTTTAGATTGAAAAACAAGCGATTATGGTTTCACCAAAAAGCAAGGTGTACGCTTTCGATACACTTTGTGTGCGGAAGTGTGACAAGGCAAATAACGAGATGACAGAAGGGAAGAAATTACTGATTAAAATGTGCTCCGTTATCTGATTATATTACAGTGTACGCTTTTGATACACTCGTGTTCGCTATTGTAACATAAAAAATCATTTAAGTTTTTATAAATTATTCTTTCTCACTGAATTAATTGTGTTGGTATATTTTATGGTAATCATACTGTAATTCTTCCGGAGCTTGATTTTATGAATTCATGTAAGAAAAGCAGAGGTTACATTTAAAGAAAAACTTCAAACATCGCAACTTGTAAGTACTCGATAATAAAGCTATCTTTTCTGCTGCATGTAATTCAACAGTACAAGTGTGCGACGCAAGAATGTTTAATAGTAAACTTAAAGTCCGGCTCCTAAGAATAGACTTACTTATTACTTGAATAAAATTTACATTTCGGAAGGGTATTACGACATAACGATCGGAAGAATATTAACAACATAACGATTTTAAACGACTTATAATATTTATGAACCTTAACAAATATTGCATACTTGCTATTGATGACGATCCGGATGTGCTAACGGCCGTACGTCTTTTGCTTAAACCGGAGGTAAAAGAAATTGCTACAGAAAAAAATCCGGAAAATATTCCGTCGCTGTTGTCAAAACAAAGCTTTGATCTGCTGTTGCTTGATATGAATTTCAAAGCTTCGATAAATACAGGCAATGAAGGTATTTACTGGCTGAAACGCATCAAAGAATTGCAACCAAATATGGCGGTAATAATGATAACCGCATATGGTGATATAGACCTTGCAGTTCGTTCATTGAAAGAAGGTGCCTCGGATTTTATTGTTAAGCCGTGGCATAATGAAAAATTGCTTGGAACGATTGAGGATGCCCTAAAGTCAAAAGGGTTTTCAAAAACAAAATCTTCCCTCCCTGTGAAAGATTCTGTTCTTGGAAAAGAACTTCTTGGCCACAGCGAAGTGATGCAGGACATATTTTACAAAATTGAAAAGATAGCACCTACTGATGCAAATGTTTTAATCCTGGGCGAGAACGGTACCGGGAAAGACCTTATAGCAAAAGCAATTCATGAACGCTCACTTCGTGCAGATAAGCCTTTTGTAAAAGTGGATGTAGGCGCACTTACAGAATCTTTGTTTGAAAGCGAATTATTTGGTCATAAAAAAGGAGCTTTTACCGACGCAAAAGAAGACAGGGTAGGTCGTTTTGAAAGCGCAAACGAGGGCACTTTATTTCTTGATGAAATTGGGAATATCAGTTTGTCTCAGCAGGCACGCCTGCTGACTGTGTTACAAAACAGGTATATTACAAGATTAGGTTCTAATCAGCCTGTTCCGATCGATATACGCCTGATCTGTGCTACCAACATACCACTTAATGAACTGGCGAATGAAAACCGTTTCAGAAAAGATCTTATCTATCGCATTAATACAGTAGAAATAACAGTTCCGCCGTTGCGTAAGAGAGGTGAAGATATACTGCTGCTTGCCAAGCATTTTGTAAAACTGTACTCTAATAAATACATGAAACCATCCATTGGTTTTGATGAAGCGGCATTACAAAAATTATTGCACTATCACTACCCGGGTAACGTTCGTGAATTACAATATACCATTGAACGTGCTATAATTATGAGCGATGGCGAAGTATTGCAACCAAAGGACCTCATTTTTTCACCCATTGAATCCGTGCCCGTTGCTGTAGCCGAACCCGATGATCTGAATTTAAGCAGCATCGAAAAAAATACAATCCTTCGCGTGATTGAAAAACACAATGGAAATATTACTAAAGCAGCCAAAGAACTTGGTTTAACAAGAACAGCATTATACAGGAGACTAAGCAAGTATGATATATAATAAAGAAGTTAGCTTTGGTACTTTGAATGATACTCCTGCCAATACTCAAATGCAGGCTCCGGATATCAAAACAAGAAACCTACTTATGGTCAAACGCTATGACTGGAGTATTCTTTTACGGGTTATATTTATGTTTATAACTCTCACAGTCGCCTCTTTTTTATTAGTGAAAGGATGGCTTATTTATGAAATTATTGCAGTGCCGGTAATTATTTACCAGCTGATAGATTTTTTTCGTTTTCATAAAAAAGCCCAGTCCGAAGTGGAAGAATTTGTTGAAAGTGTACACTACCGGGATTTTTCACGCTACTTTGATGTAAAACATGCGCCGCTTGAACTACAGCCTTTACGTAAAGGCTTCAATGAAATAAATACTACACTGAAGGTAATCAGTAAGGAAAAAGAGACACAATACCAGTACCTGCAAAAAATTCTTGAACTGGTAGATACAGGCATACTTTCTTATGAAATGGAGAGCGGCTCAGTCGTATGGATGAATGAAGCACTAAAAAGATTGCTCCAGGTTCCTTACCTCAGGACAATTCATTCACTTGCGAAACGCGACTGGAACCTGTATCATGAAGTTATGTCACTACCCTTTGGTGAAAATGTTATTGCAACGGCGCACCAGGAAAAAACCGCTTTCAAGGTATTGCTGTCAGCAACTGCTTTTCAAACTGAAGGAAAAAAATATAAACTCATTGCCTTTCAAAATGTAAATGAAGCACTCGATGAAACAGAGAGCAAAGCATGGCAACGTTTGTTGAGCGTGATGACGCATGAGATAATGAATTCCGTTGCGCCCATATCCTCTTTATCAGACACCTTAAAGAACATGCTCAACAATTCAAGAAGTAATGTAGCGCTTTCTAATCGCAGCGCATTTGAAGATATTGAACTCGGTATTGACACCATTAAACGAAGGAGTGAAAACTTATTGAAGTTTGCAGAGACGTAT
>DATBFI010000038.1:0-2177 GCA_036558585.1 Chitinophagaceae bacterium | reverse complement strand
CTAACTCTTTTTGTCTCAAAAGTTTTCTTTCGAACTCCGTGTAGATTTCGGGTTTGAAAAGTTTGTTTCTCCACTCGTTAAAAATGTGATTCGCCATTGCAGTACTAGTGGCATTATGCTGCTCACGGAAATGATTTTCATTGGAATCCTCTGCATAGATAGGAATTAATTCACCACTCTTTTTTACTTTAAAGCGTACCGGTGCATAAATAAAAAGATCTAAAAACAATCTGCGTGACATCTTTCCGGTTTTTGGATGCACAATAGGAGGATAAAAATCCAAGTACAAACTTTTTCTATTGTGGAGTAGCGGCTTCTCTCTTAATGTCACTTTTTTGCTGTGCATAATTAAGCAATAGTTTTAAGTTAACTCAAGTTGAAAATCTCAAGCACAAATTTTAGCGTTTAAAGGTCGTTACTGTTGATTTTTCAACATGAGTTTATCCAATTCCGCTCTAGCAATTCGCGTGAGTCGTTTTCCTAAATTTACGGCAGGTATGATTCCACTTTTAATTAGTCGATTAACTGTTCTTACACTTAGTCCCAACAGCATGGCAGCTTCACCGGCGGAAAGAAACGGCTTACTATTGATTTCAGCGACCGGTTGCAGCTTAATTTTTGTTGTTTCAACATTTGAAGCATCCATATTTTCTTGTTTTTTCTTTTGCTTATACAATTTTTTTGCACACTGATCTGAACAGGTTTGGGTTTTGGTCGTCTTGGCAATAAATTCGCGGCGGCAATAAACGCAAATACGTCTTATTTTGATGTTAGAACTCATTGAAGAACCTTTATGCAAATGTATGTATATTAAAAAAACTTTAGCGACAAAATTTCCCCACCTTATTAACAAAATCAGCGAATACCGTCAAAAGGTACAAAAGAGGTACAATATGATTATTAAAATCAAAAAAAATTAAAGATGACCACTTCAGTTTGTTATAGTCTTAAACAGTTAAAAATGTGATGGTTATAGAAGTTTTAACAGGTTTATTATTGCTTTGTTAGCTGTTTGTTGTAGTATATTCATTTGCCGATACAGAATTTACTGAAGATATAATCCAGTTGCTCTTCGTTTGTAATTTCGCCTGTAATTTCTCCTAAATAATGTAAGCAGCGTTTAATGTCGAGTGCTAATAAATCGCCGGGAAGATGATTGTTTAATCCATCAATAATCTCATTCAATGATTCTTCTACTTTTTCAAGTGCTGCAACATGCCGTGCATTGGTTATAATTGTTTGCACACTTAAAGCATCTTCCTGCACGGTAGCATGAAATATCGCCTGTTTTAATGCTTCGATATTTTTTTGCCTAAGTGCTGAAATATAAATTACATTTTTTTTACCGGGGAAATTATCAGCCACATCCTCATTTTGAGTATCAGCCTTATTGCCTGCCAAAATATAGCGGATATTCTCCCTGCTCAATTTTTCAGTTATCAAGGAAAGCTCGTTGTCAGTTGTCACATGCACATCAAAAACGTACAATACAATATCAGCATTTCGCATTTTTTCCAGGCTTCTTTCTACACCGAAACTTTCAATGGTTCCGCTTGTATGCTCACGTAAACCTGCGGTATCTATCAACCTGTAAAGAATACCGTTTATGTTCACGGTCTCTTCAATCGTATCTCTCGTGGTGCCCGCAATATCACTTACGATAGCGCGGTTTTCATTTAATAAAGTATTCAGTAAAGTCGATTTGCCTGCATTAGGTTTACCTATAATAGCAATTTGCACTCCATTCTTAATTACATTTCCCAGCCGAAAGGAATTCAATAGTGTTTTTACTTTTTCTTTTGCTTCGTATAATAGTTCATACAACTGCTTTCTGTCTGCAAATTCTACATCCTCCTGGGAAAAATCAAGTTCAAGTTCAATTAATGCTGAGAACTTCAACAACTGCTCTCTTATGATTTTTAATGCATGGGAAAATCCTCCACGCATCTGCTGTAATGAAGTCCGCCTGCTTGCCTCGGTGTTGCTTGCAATCAGATCTGCAACTGCCTCTGCCTGTGCGAGGTCTAATTTTCCATTCAGGAATGCCCGCTGTGTAAACTCTCCCGGTTTAGCGGGACGTGCACCGGCTTTTGTCAACGCCTGCAAGATCTGCTCCTGCACATAAGATGAACCATGACATGAAATTTCTATAACGTCTTCCCCCGTATATGATTTTG
>DATBFI010000037.1:0-3998 GCA_036558585.1 Chitinophagaceae bacterium | reverse complement strand
ATTTGTGAACTCTTTAAATGCGCGGATGTAATGGCTTTGGTCAGCATAGCCATTTTCAAATGCAATATCTGATAATTTATAGTATTTCCTTCTGTTCAATTGTTCAAATGCAGAATTGAACTGGCAAATCCGCCTGTAAAGATTTGGTGCAATACCAATCGTTTTCTCAAACATTCTTTGAAATGTTCTTTCAGTCACATGTAAATCCTTTTGAACTAAAACCAAAGATTCTTTTGAAGTATTCTTCCCAATTTCATTTGTTGCATACTTAATAATACGCCAGTCGGCTTTGGTTTCCAGGATGAGATCTGCTATATAATCATTTAATAAGCTAATCATATTATCTATCGTAGCTGCATTTAACAATTTCTCCTGGAGTTCAGAAGTTTTTGGCAGTGGTAATAAGTTCAGGTCCACTGGTCTGTCTGTCAGCTCTAAAGGAGAAATGCCAAAAAGAGAAAACAAAGAAAAAGGTTTAAAAAAATATGCGATGATCGTGAAGTTATCTTTTATAGTTAATATTTCCGGAAAAACAGTTTGCCCGAAAAGAGTAAGGTGACCAGTAGCGTTATTATCAATTGTTCCTTTGGTTGTTAGAAAGAGCAAAGTAGGGGAGCCGTTGGCAAATAAAGGCAACGTAAAAGGATTGGTAACATGATAATTTTCAAGTACCAGTATTCTATGCACATGGTCAGCAATTTTATTTGGAGGTACCGGGTTATACGCTTTCATCTTATCACGTTAATATTAGTATGATCGTGCCGGGCCTTTGTTGATCAGTAATTTATCTGATGAATACTTTTAAAGATAAGTATTTTGTTTTTGCTTCTTCATGAGCCTTTTCAAAGCTTGTGTTTAGCCGGGGACTTTGCAATATATTTAGTACAGAAGGTGAAATGACCTGTTTCTTCGGAGATTTCAACTTATCCAGTTGTTAAACTTTTTTTTTATAAAATGTTTTACGAGTCGTTTTAAAATTTTGAGTTCATGTATATAACGCCGGTGCTGTTACTTTGCACCTGCATAAAAATCTTCGTAAAGACAGTAAAAAAATCATCTCGGAAGAATAAAATCGATTTATGAAATCTAAAATATTTTTTTATGGAATACAGAAAAATTGGGGCATCTGATTTAGAACTTTCTGTCATTACTTTCGGCGCGTGGGCAGCCGGCGGCTGGATGTGGGGCGGCACTGAACGCAAAGATGCTGTAGAAGCTATTCGTGTATCGTACAAGCTGGGTGTAACCTCCATTGATACAGCGCCAGCCTACGGCCAGGGAAACAGTGAAGAAATTGTTGGAGAAGCGATCAAAGACTTACCAAGAGATAAAGTGCAGGTGCTTACAAAATTTGGTTTGCGCTGGGATCTTGCGAAAGGAGAATTTTATTTTAAAAGTAAAGACAACAGCGGTACAAACATTGACATGTATAAATATGCGGGTAAAGAAAGCATCATTGAAGAATGTGAGAAAAGTTTGCGTCGCCTTGGTACCGATTATATTGACCTGTACCAGATACACTGGCCTGATAACACCACTCCCATTTCGGAGACGATGGAGGCCGTAGCGCAACTGATCAAACAGGGGAAAGTAAGATATGCCGGCGTTTGTAATTATAATGTAGCACAACTGCAGGAAGCACAGAAGCATGTTCATCTTGTTTCTAACCAGGTGCCGTACAGCATGGTAAAAAGAGATATTGAAACAGACACCATCCCTTACTGTATTCAAAATAACTTATCTATACTTGCTTACAGTCCTTTGCAAAGAGGATTGCTTACAGGTAAAATGCAACCCGGACATCAATTTGCTGAAGGAGATCACCGGGTAAATTTATTTTACTTCAAAGATGAAAATATTGCAAGAACAAATGCCTTCCTCGAAAGAATAAAACCAATCGCTCAGCAGAAGAACGTTTCATTGTCACAATTGGTTCTTCGATGGACAATTGAACAGGCAGGCATTACCATTGCTCTTGCCGGGGCCAGGAATGCGGCACAGGCAACAGAAAATACAAAAGCCATGAATGTAAAACTGAGCAAAGAAGAAATTGATTTTATTAATTCAGAGCTTAATAAACTGACTCTTGTTAACGCGTAGGTTCGTTCTCCGGTAACGGTTCTCATTAAGTTAAGCCGCTTCACACAGAAGCGGTTTTTTCGTTCTGGCCCCTGTTTTTCAACTTCCTTTTTTAATCCGCGCAGCTTCATGGTATAATTTGTAATTTTAAAATCTCTTAAATCATTAACCTATGGATCAGCGAATCATTAATCTCTACGACGAGTACACACATAAGCCACTTAGCAGGAATGAATTTTTACAACGTCTCGCAAAGTTAACAGGAGGTATGGCTGCGGCTTTAACTGTATTGCCGCTTCTTGAAATAAATTATGCTTATGCAGCTACTATAAATGATGACGAATTGTTTACAGAACGCGTAACTTATCATGGAGCAGATGATATGCAGGCTTATGTTGCACGCCCCGAAAAAGAAGACAAGTATGCGGCAATAGTGGTGATCCATGAAAATCGCGGACTTAATCCACATATTGAAGACGTAACGCGTCGTGCAGCGAAAGCGGGATATCTTGCAATCGCACCAAATGCTTTATCGCCCCTGGGTGGTACACCTTCTAATGAAGATGATGCACGGCAATTATTTACACAGTTGGATCAAACAAAGACACTTCAAAACTTCATAAAAGTTTTTGATTATCTCGGGAAAAGAAAAGATTGTAATGGAAATTATGGTTGCGTTGGCTTTTGCTGGGGTGGTGGTATGGCAAATAATCTTGCAGTGAATGTTCCGGCACTTAAAGCAGCGGTTGCTTTTTATGGTATGCAACCCAAAGCAGAGGACGTTTCCAAAATAAAAGCTGCACTGCAATTACATTATGCCGGTTTGGATGAAAGAATAGACGCAGGTATTCCGGCTTATGAAGATGCTTTAAAAAAAGCGAACGTAGTGTACGAGTTATACATGTATGATGGTGCACAACACGGCTTTCACAATGATACGGCTCCTACACGCTACAATGAAACAGCAGCTAAACTTGCCTGGCAGAGAACACTGGAATTCTTTTCGAAGCACCTGCATTAATGTTTTGGTGTTTATGCTTAACCCGGGCCGTTGCTCATATTTATCTCAAATGATAGGTATCTTCTCTTTGCAAACCTATACATAGTAAATTCCAAAATTATTCATCAGTGCTTCAATTTCTTTTCTTCGTGTTTCAGGCGGACGTTGTGCAGCGGGAATATTCTCATCACTGTATGGTACCGATAACCCACAGAAAAAGTCTCCAAAACTGCGTGAAGTAGCTATAAGGGTAATTTTCATTTTTGCTGAAGTAATAACAAAATGGTGCGGAATGTTTTTTGGTAATACAACAGTATCACCGGCTGAAGCAGGGATGATATCATCACCGATGAAATAAGTAATGGTACCTTCTTTTATAACTACTATTTCATCTTCAAGGGTATGCATATGACGTGGAGGTTCACTTCCCCGTAAACCTTCCACTTCAGCGATAAACACATTTTTATTTGTTGCTGCACGTGGCATCACGACCTCGAAAATAACGCCGGGAAAAGCACGGCGGCTTTCTGTTGATTCCAATGATTCTAAGATTGTTTTTGTCATGTCTGATAATTTTAATTTCTATCAAAGCAAAACAAAACAAACTATGCGGATGATTACTATTGTGATGAAATGTATATTAGCTGTAATGAATTGAAGAATCGATTACTTATTTTCCATACATGTTTTTGGGATGCAAAATTAATATAACCTGTTAGTGATTTTATTATCTATTGAAATAGCCTTTGCTTCATCACATGAGAGATAGAGTTAACTATTATCGTTCTTCATTTTCTAATTTTCGTTCAATTCGCTTATCCGGTATAAACCATATTATGGCGACATATGCATATAATGCCATGCTAATCCATGAATGTACAAATGAAAAAATGATCGCGAATACGTAAATTACAACTGA
>DATBFI010000036.1:0-6074 GCA_036558585.1 Chitinophagaceae bacterium | reverse complement strand
GTTTTCTCTTTTTACATATTTTGGGTCGGTAGAATAATCCCAAACCTGGATATTGTACTTTGCAAGAATCTGTTTACTGACCCTTAAGGATTCATTATCTTCAAAAGGAAGCGAATACACAGGTGAAACAATAACAATAAGTGGTATTTTTTTATCGGTAATAGTTTTTGCAAAATATTCAAGTTTTTCCTTTGAATATTCATCTATCTTATCTCTCGCAGAAGTGAGTATTTCCGGGTCTGATTTTAATTTGGTGCCATGCAGAGGTTGATATCCATTTATATTATCATTGAACCTGTAAGAATAATTGCGGATAATGGATAAGATGAGCGAATTATATGCATAGAGCTTTGAAATTTTTGCTTTTAATAATTCTTTTGGAAAAAGTTCTTTTGCAAGGTTAGCGAAATGATCATTAGTTAATACGTATGGTAAAATGATACTGGCTAAAACATCTTCACCATACTCACCGGAGCGCCATGCTATTTCTTTGTATGTCAAATCAAGTATTATCGCCTTGGGTTTGTGATCGCCATTTATCGCTGACGGCAAAATGGCAGCATGATAGATCACATTTGTTGCCTCGCGGCCGCAATTAAAACAGGAGAGGCCCAGGCTATCAGTAAACACTTTTGTATCATAGGTATGTACAGCACGTGAACTGCCATAAATCAGTATATCTTCTGTGGGATTATTAATGGCATGTGAGAAAGAGGCTGAATCACCCATAGGTTCCATTTTCCAGTAATATTCAATAATTGAACCTACTACCCTGTCGACAATAAACATTATCAACAGCAGAATAAGTAACTTTTTAATAAACTTTAGATAGCTTTTTTTCATACATTGAATTTAGAATTGAAAATAAATAAATTGTCCCCCGTTAAAAACTCCAATTGAGAGTAACAATAATAAAAGTAAAACATAACCCGTATACCTTACAATTACATTATTATTATGAATGATTTTAAAATTTGGATAGTACTCCTGCATGTGTTCAACTAAAATTAAAAATACAAGAGCAAATATCGAATAGCCAAATGCAGTTGGAGGCTCACCCTTGTATATTCCGCCAGGTTTGAGTGTGAATATTGATTTTACCATATACCATGCATCAGGGAAACTTGCCGCCCTGAAAAATATAAACGTTAAAGTAAAAAAGAAAAATATAGTTATGCACCGAAAAAAGTTTGCTGTAGAGCCTAATAGTTTATGAATTTTTCTTAAAATCGGATTAAGCAGTGTTTCCAGCGATATAAGTAATCCGTTTAATAAACCCCAAATTACAAAAGTCCAATTGGCTCCATGCCATAAACCGCTCAATAAAAATACAATGATGACATTCCGGATAGTGATCCACTGTCCCTTTTTATTTCCACCCAAAGGAAAATATAAATAGTCTCTGAACCAGGTTGATAAAGAAATATGCCAGCGCTGCCATAATTCACGCATGCTTTTCGAATTAAGTACAGGCCGTCTGAAGTTAGTCATCAGGTCATATCCCATCACTTTAGCAGCCCCTATAGCAATCTCTGAATAACCGGAGAAATCGCAATATATCTGGAATCCAAAAAAGATAGAAGCAAGCAGCATGCTTATACCACTGTGATATTGAACATTGTTAAAAACCGCATCTACATAAATAGCAAGCCTGTCTGCTATCACCAGTTTTTTTATAAAACCCCAAAGCATGAGGCGTAATCCGTCCACTACTCTCTCATATTCAAAATATTTTTTTTCATGAAATTGATGAAGGATATTTTGCGGGCGCTCAATAGGACCCGATACCAGTTGCGGATAAAACATTACGTATAAAGCGTAAATACCAAAATGTTTTTCAACTTTTTGATGTCTGCGATATACTTCAATAGTATAACTCATTGCCTGGAAAGTATGAAAGGATAAACCTATAGGCAAGAGGATGCTCAAATATGGAATCTGGTTTTTGTATCCAAAATCACCAAGTAAAATTGTAATATTATCATTTAAGAAATTATAGTATTTAAAAAAGGCAAGCACACCAATATTTGCTATAAGACTAAAAACAAGAAACATCCTACGTTTCCTGCCTTCGCTTTTAGCAATATAGATCCCCGCAAAATAATCTACCACAATGGTAAAGCCCAGTATCAGAATATAAACTGGAATAAAGTACATATAGAAAAAACAACTGGCCGCCAAAAGCAAAGCCCATCTGAATTTATGCGGCAGTATAAAAAATACCACTGTAACAATAAGAAAGAAAGCAACAAACGCCAAAGAATTAAATGCCATAATTTCAATTACTTTTAAAAAGCAAACTTTTTAAAATTCACAGAAATTGGATTTTAGCTCTGTTCTTTTTCATATAACACTTGTCCCTTTTGCCAGTAGCGAACTTACTGTCAACAATTAACTTTATCAAATTATAAGGGAACGAGTGATTGTTTAAAACTGGAAGTAAATAAATTGACTTCCATTAAACACGCCAATTAACAGCAGCAGGGTTAAAAGTAAAACATAACCTGTATATCTAATCACAATGTTATTGTGTCGAACGATTTTAAAAGTAGGATAATATTCCTGAACATGTTCAACTGAAATTAAAAAAACAAGCGCAAATATGGAGTAACCAAATGCAGTAGGCGGTTCGCCTTTGTAAATTCCGCCTGCCTTTACCGTAAATATTGATCTTATAATATACCAGCCATCTGTTGCATTTGGTGCACGAAAAAAAACTCCGGAAAAAGTAATAAGCATATAAACAGTTACACAGCGAAAAAAGTTTGCAGTAACGCCTAATAGTATATGAATTTTTCTCAAAAAGGAATTTAACAATCTTTCTACAGTTAGGTATAAGCCATTTATCAAACCCCATATTACAAAAGTCCAGTTGGCACCATGCCATAATCCGCTCAAAGCAAATACAATAATGACGTTTCTAATAGTTATCCATCCGCTTTTTTTGCTTCCGCTTAGAGAAAAATATACATAATCTCTAAACCATGTAGTTAAAGAAATATGCCAGCGTTGCCACAATTCCTGGATGCTTTTTGAATTCAGCAGCGGTCTTCTGAAGTTAATCATCAGGTTGAACCCCATAACTTTGGCGGCACCAATTGCTATATCAGAGTATCCTGAAAAATCACAGTAGATTTGGAATCCGAAAAATATAGTAGCGATCAACAGGCTTATTCCGCTATGATGAGTAAAATTATTATAAACAGCATCAGTATAAATTGCAAGACGATCAGCTATTACCAACTTTTTTATAAATCCCCATAACATTAATTTTAAACCATCTACAACCCTATCATATTCAAAAAATTTTTCCTCATGAAACTGGTGCAGAATATTTTGTGGCCTTTCAATTGGACCCGCTACCAACTGGGGATAAAACATTACATATAGTGCATAAATACCAAGATGTTTTTCTGGTTTTTGATGTCTGCGGTATACTTCAATAGTATAACTCATTGCCTGGAAAGTGTGAAAGGATAAGCCTACGGGTAATAGTATATGTAAATAGGGAATTGGATTCTTATAGCCAAAATCATCAAGTAAAACAGTTATATTGTTATTAAGGAAATAATAATATTTAAAAAAAACAAGGACGCCAATATTTGCAATCAGGCTAAAAATAAGAAATATCTTTCGTCTCCTTCCCTCACTTTTAGCAATACAGATGCCTGCAAAATAATCAATAACAATTGTAAAGCCTAATATTAAAACATATATTGGCACAAAATACATGTAAAAATAAATGCTTGCAATTAGCAGAAGCTGCCATCGAAATTTATGGGGCAGAATAAAATATAAAGATGTAACAATTATAAAAAAAACTATAAAGGCTAATGAGTTGAAAACCATTTACAGTGCGAATTTTCGGGGTTAAGTATTGACAATATACTAAAAAAGATCTGCCTCAAATCACTCTCGCAATGCTCATGTTATTTTTTAATCTATATTTTATCCATTTACATCTTCTTCGAATAATTTTTAATAGAGCCAACCTAAAATTACTGTATGAATTACTTACCTGAACCAGGCAAGGAGTGAATAGCTGTCAATAAGGAAAGCCCAAAGAGAAGCATACTTTCGACTATAGAAAAAATGATCAAAAAACTATTTTTATGCAGTGCCTATACAAGAACTCAACCAGACGAAACAGTTCAGGATATAAATGTATTTCCCGGGAAGGCTTCATTTAGCTTTTTGCACAAATTAAAGTAAGTGAACGGAAACTTTGTTTTGATATCTGATATGGTACGCCATTTTTCTCCATCGCTGTGAATAAAAATTATTTCATGCCCCAGCTGCATTAAAGTCAAGAATGTGTGCTACTATTGTGCTCCCAGTGTCTGCAGACTTATGCGCCACATATGCCGAGCATAGATGCTCAAAATGATGAAATTTAATAATCATGGTATTAGGGTTAAAGTGTCAATTTCAAGAAAATAAAGGAATTTTCCCACTGGTCAGCAAATTTTAACCAGGTCTTTAATTGAAATTAATACGGGCATTGAAGATAGAATTTTACTTATTTTTAATTGATACCGGAAAGCATGTAAAGTGCCATTTCTGAATAAAGAATTTATACTTGATAATTCAACGATTAACAGAATGAAAAAAAATTCCCCCATAGACATGGAGGAATATTAACCCTTAAAACAACCAACATGAAAAATTCTTATTAATTATACTACAAACAACAACCTATTTTGTTCATTCGGAAAATTATTGTAAAGCAATATCAAGCACTTGCTGCATAGTTTTAACATAATAAAAATTTAGACCCTTAATAAAATTGCTGTCAATCTCTTTTACATCCTTTTCGTTTTGCCAGCAGAGAACAATTTCTTTCAGACCAGCACGTTTTGCTGCAAGCACTTTCTCTTTAATGCCGCCTACCGGTAATACCTGCCCGCGCAAAGTAATTTCGCCAGTCATGGCAAGATAAGGTTTAACCTTTTGTCCTGTAAATGCAGAGGCAAGCGAAGTTAGCATAGTAACCCCTGCACTTGGGCCGTCTTTTGGAACAGCGCCTTCGGGCACATGAATATGGGCATTTCTTTTCGAAAATAATTCCGCATCAATATTGTATTTTTTTGCATTCGCCTGCAGATAAGTTAAGGCTGTAGTGGCGCTTTCTTTCATCACATTCCCAAGATTACCAGTAAGTTTTAATTCTCCCTTACCTTCGCTTAAAATAGTTTCAATAAAAAGTATATCCCCCCCAACGTAGGTCCATGCAAGACCAACCGTAACACCAGGCATATTTGCGGTTTTATATATTTCGTTATTGTAGCGCTGTGTCCCAAGGATTTTTTCCAGATCAGATTGTGTTAACGATGGTTTTATCCGGCCTTTTAAAGCAACTTCTTTGGCTTCATAACGCATAATGCTTGCAAGTTGACGATCCAATTCTCTTACACCGCTCTCTCTTGTATATTGTTCAATCATTTTCTCAAGCACTTTATCTGCAATCTTGAAATTTATTTTTGATAATCCATGAGCTTCTTTTTGCTTGGGTATAAGATGCCGCTTTGCTATTTCAATTTTTTCTTCAATTGCATAGCCGCTCAGATCAATTATTTCAAGCCGGTCCCGAAGCGCAGGTTGAATATGTTGCACATCGTTTGCGGTTGCTATAAACAACACTTTGCTTAAATCGTATTCAAGCTCAAGATAATTGTCGTAAAAAGAATTGTTTTGTTCGGGATCTAAAACTTCCAGTAATGCAGAAGAAGGATCTCCACGAAAATCGTTACCGATTTTATCAACTTCGTCCAGTATCATAACAGGATTGGAGGATTTAACCTTCCTTATATTCTGTATAATACGGCCGGGCATAGCGCCAATATAGGTTTTACGATGCCCACGTATTTCACTTTCATCGTGCAAACCACCCAAACTTACACGAACATATTTTCTATCTACAGCATGCGCAATACTTTTCCCAAGTGAAGTTTTACCAATACCGGGAGGCCCAACAAAACAAAGAATAGGGCTCTTCATATCGCCCTTTAATTTTAAAACGGCGAGATATTCAAGTATGCGTTCTTTTATTTTCTTTACACCATAGTGATCATTAT
>DATBFI010000035.1:0-4100 GCA_036558585.1 Chitinophagaceae bacterium | reverse complement strand
AAATAAACCTTTTGAACCATCGCCAATAAATCCACCAATATCATAACCAATGAACGGAACACCGGATAGTCCGAACTGGTTATTCAAAAGCACACTTGTTAACAATCCTTCGTCACTTGCCGTATTATCGCCGCTCCACATGGCTGAATAGCGCTGCACGCCTGCAAAGCCTGAACGTGTAAGTATAAAAGGTCTCTTGCCATTTCTATATTTTAATGCTGCTTCAAAACTGCTTCTTGCCATTTGAAAACCATACACGTTTTTTGCTTCTGCTGCAGTTGCTTTTCTCCCGTCAAAATCAAAGACAAGGTTATCAGGCAAATAACTGCCATTAACAGCGGGCTCATTCATATCATTCCAATAACCGCTGATCCCATTATCCTGCATCCACTTCATTTTGTCGATCCACCATTGACGTGTTTTGGGGTTTGTATAATCAGGGAGATGAACCTGCAGGGGTGCTATCTCTGTTGTAAATACATTACCATCCAAAGATTTTACGAACACATCTTTTTTCAACCCGTCATTGTATGAATCATAACTGCTGTCAATGTTAACACCGGGATACACTGACGCCGTTAGCTCTATATTCATTTTTGCAAGGCTACGTGCAAGTGCAGGCATATCAGGAAACCTGCGTGTGTTTGTTCTGAATGGCTGGTAGTTGTATTGATAATCCGCATCAAGCACAATACCATCAAGCGGGATATTTTTCCTGCGAAATGTTTCTGCGATCCACATTGCTTTATCCTGCGGGTAGTAAGTGCACCTGCTTTGCTGATAACCCAAACTCCACAATGGCGGTAATTGGATCCGCCCGGTTAATGATGTATAATGTTCAATAATTTTCCCGACAGAAGTATCATACGTAAAAAAGTAATCAACATCACCGCCGTCAAAATTTATGGAGGTAAAAGCTGTTGACAATCCAAAATTGAAAAAGCTCTTAAAACTGTTATTGAAAAACATTCCATACAACATGTTGTGATGAATGCCGATATAGAATGGAATGCTGCTGTACATTGGCACTCTTGGATCGCCGTATTTATAGTTATCTGTATTATTTAAAGTAACTCCGCTGCCTCTTCTGTCCAGGTTTCCCAGCGCTTCACCCATACCAACAAAGCGTTCGCCTTCCTGCAATTTTTTATATATGCTTACTTTATCTCCGGTAAGGCTGGTGCCAAAGCCTTTGCCTGCAATATCTTCATTGATTACATCTCCATTTTTGTTTTTGAAAGTGATTTTGAAAAAAGGTTCTCTTTCAATTTCGGTGACAATCACTTTTGTAGAAAACACAATTACATTTCCTTTATCTGTTATTATAACATTATTAAACGATGGCATTGCTGTATCCACCAGCGCATAAGAAAAGTTATCAAGGATTTTATTTTTTGAAACACGCACACGAATAGTATTGTCGTTGTAGGCACGCACGTCAAAAATGCCGTTGTCTGTTTTGCCTTCAATACCTGCAACAACTTTTTTGTATGAAACAATTTTACCAACTGTGGACTGGGCAAAAATTGTAACTGAAGGAGGCCAAAATGTAAAAAGAAATACAAGGATTTTTTTGGTTAATGCAGGCATGTTGATTGAAATTTTTGATCTAAGTTTTTGGTACTTCATTTTTTATCCCGTCAACATACTATACTCATTTTACAATAAAGTCAATTACAAAATAACTCAATCTATACCTAATAATTTCAATATTATTTAAGCAGCAGAATGTCAGGCTGAGGCTCGTCGAGTTTGAATGGGCATTTGATTACACAGGAGCGTTTCAATAACCCCGGCATTACGGGCCTGGTGATGTTGAAGTTTCATAATTAAATGTACTTTCATACATCACTATCAAATTCTGTTACCATGAAACCGGTTTCCAAAACGGCTTATTATTGTTGCGGTGTGCGAATGCAGGATGCAGCTTCGGCCAAACCTCTAATCGGGGACAACTATGCGAAGTTGCTGCTCGGTAAAGAAGGAATGGATTACTGGAGTGAATTTAAAGACCTGCGTTATCCCAACGCTTCCAACGCAGTAAGACATTTCCTGATAGATAATTATGTTAAAGAAGCATTGCTAACCCAACCCGGTTCTACGGTGGTCCTTATTGGCGCGGGCCTGGACAGCCGTGCCTTCAGGCAAATGGATAGAGATCGATGAGCCTGCTATAATAGAATACAAAAACAGCGTATTGCCTTCGGCAAGCTGCCCCAACGCGCTTGAACGTATAGCTATAAATTTTGAAAGAGAAAAATTGATAAATAAGCTGTCTCCGTATAAAAATGATGCACACGTTATTGTTATTATTGAAGGAGTGCTCATGTATTTAGGCGCTGCTCAAAAAAATGAGTTACTGGAAACACTCACCACCCTATTTCCCATTCATGTTTTGTTTTGTGATCTGATGAAAAAAAATTTTTTCGAAAAGTTTGGTAAACCAATTCATGAAAAACTCGCAAAGCACGGCGCACATTTCACTGACGTGAGCAACGAACCATGGAATATTTTCCTGCAGCATGGCTACCGCCAAACTGCGGCTGTATCCACTATGAAAACAGCAGTGAAAATCGGCGTGATAAAAATGCCGTTATTGTTTTTTTATTTGATGATGAGGAAACATATCATGGGCTACGCTGTGTACAGGTTTGAATTCAGCAAATAATAAATAGCCTGTCGGCAGACCACAATGTTTTTGAAATTTCAAAGTTCATTCCATAATTATTACACCATCGGCCAATTAAATGTTGATTGCAATTTTATTTTCATTCCTGTTGCTGAAGATTTTCTTGCTGCTTCAATTATTTCCAAAACGTGCAATGCATGTTCTACATTAATTCTCGGTTCGGTTCCTTTCAACATGGCTTCTCCCACCACTTTTGCGCCCTCCTGCCATTGATAGCCGCCTTTATCGGTGCACAACAATTCCTCTTGGCCATTAGTTTTTGATGTATCCAGGGCTACACCATTTGTTTCCCAATCGTAACCAATCAAACGCATGTTGCCTTCACTGCCATAAATTTGAATGGAGTGCAGCTTCTGGTCTTTTGCCTGGTGTCCAAACCGATCATAAAAATTGAAGCCGCACATTACATGGCTGATGATATTTTTATCATGTTCCAATAAAAGATGCGCATTATCTTCCGCTTCCACTTTTATTTTTCCTTTATCATCTACGGTGCGTTCAGGGGTTACAATGCTGGTCATCGCCATCACAGATTTTGCGGGGCCAAGCAAACCCGTTAAAGAAGCCATATTATACACGCCGAGATCAGGCATACTGCCACCACCCTTCTCATAAAAAAATGCGCTCCATGTTGGTCCTGTATGACCATACTGTCCGTGCGCTGAAGAAATTCTGCCTAACTCGCCAGACTGAATTCTCTTACTCATAAATTCGAACTGCGGACTATTAACCACTGCGGGGGCGCCCCAAAAACGGAGTTTCTTTGACCGGGAGAGATCTAAAAGTTCTTTTCCTGCTGCATAGGTGTTAGCCATTGGTTTTTCACTCCAGACATGTTTACCCGCATTCAACGCTTTTCTATTCAGCTCTTCGTGCACCTGCATATCCGTGAGTGTAACCATCATATCAAATGGCACGCCTTGCAGCATTTCATCGATGTTGGGATAAGTTTTTGCATTTACACTAAAGGTTTTATTGCGCTCCAGCGCTCTGTCGTACTTAATATCGCAAAGCGACACGATCTCTATTACATCAGACGTTTGCAATTTGGGTATATAGCTACCGCTTACGCTGCCACAGCCGATAATGGCTACACGTAATTTATCAGCCCGTTCTTTTGCAAAACCTTCCAGTGAAGAAAGCAACATTGCTGCACCTGCAGATGCTGTGTATTGCAGGAATTTTTTTCTTGATAAGTCATTCATATAAACACTGTTTTGGTGTTGATTAATTTTTTTGTGGGAACGAGCTTTGGTATTCCATGGCATCACCTGTTGTGTCACTCACTTGTGCGTTCGGAACACTATTCGTCATTGCGAGATTTTACCCACAGCCTTGTGTGCTTGCAAAATCGTGGCAATCTCCTTAATGTTAAAGATTGCTTCGCTGCGCTCGCAATGACGCTCCGATT
>DATBFI010000034.1:0-7808 GCA_036558585.1 Chitinophagaceae bacterium | reverse complement strand
TTCATTAGTTAAAAAGTTGTTCTTGCAGCGGTCACATATCACTCCAAAACAAAAGCCTCAAAAAGAGGCTTTTGTTTGTTGTCTAATAAGTATCCATTAAAGAGATCAGTCACCCGATGGTCTCTTCTTACTTACATTCTTTTTATATTTAGTATTATGTGTTATATCATCCCCTTTAAAATCCTGTTCCTCATCTTTACGGCTGTCAAGGTTGTCGCGTATTTCGGGCCGGGGTTTTTTTGAGATGCCTTGTTTATTTTCTTTATTCATCTGGTTTCTTGATGTTTTCATAAGAATTTTATTTGAGTAAAAAATTTGCAAAATGTTTATTACCACATTTGTGAGGGAAATGTAGCTTCAGCAAAAACACATAATAAAAAGTTATCAGCGCTTTTTCTTACTGCTCTTTTTTGCTGACTTTTTTGTACCCTTCTTTTTGGGAGCTGCTTTCTTTGCTGCTTTTTTAGGAGCGGCTTTTTTTGCACCTTTCTTTTTTGGTGGCACCTTTCCGCCTTCTTTTCTTGCTTCTGATAAACCAATAGCTATTGCCTGCTTCGGATTGGTAACTTTTTTGCCGCTTCGCCCGCTTTTTAATTTGCCTTTTTTCATTTCTTCCATGCTCTTCTTTACTTTCTGCTGGCTTTTTTTCCCATACTTTGCCATAATAAAATATTTAAAATCTAAAATGAATAAGGATCATCATTAAACTAAGTTGCAAAAAAACTGCCACTACTGATTTTCTGTTTAAGATCACTTTGTAAAATAGCCTGAGTATAGAATGGGAATTTTATTGCACACCTTTATCAATACGAAATACAAAAATGAATACAAAAGATCCAATATGAAATTTGAAACTCCATTATTGCCACTTATTTTACTTCTGCCTGTCGGGGAATAATAAATAAAATCAAATCATCGAGAGCAATACCTGCCCCATCCAGTGCATCATTAATTTCTTCTCTTGAAACATTTGCAGCAAATGATTTTTCTTTTAAACGTTTCTTAACACCTTTCACATCCATTCCTTCATAACCACCAGGCCGCATGAGTGAATAAGCATGAATCAATCCGCTTAATTCATCAAATGCGTACAACATTTTGTCCATCTTCGTTTCAGGCTCTACTCCAAAGTGTGCAGGGCCATGTGAGGCAATGGCATGAATAATTTCAGGATCAACATGACGCGATTCGAGTTCTTCAATTATTTTTTTGCAATGCAAGTCCGGCCATTGATCCCAGTCTGCATCGTGCAGCAAGCCCGCCATTTCCCAACGCCATGCGTCCTGCTCATTCAAACCCTCTTTTTCTTTTGCCCAGCAGTGCATCAAATGAGCTACCTGTTTCATATGCAGTTGCAAACGCGGATTTAAGACCCATGCGTGAAATAATTGTTCGGCAGTTTCTTTCGATAAAACTTTGCCTTTATCAGCAGCATCACCGAATGTTGATCTGTTCAGTTGTAGTGACATAAAAAAATTTGTGTGCAAACCTAAGAGATAAATTTATTATGTACTTACAGAGGTAAGTGATAAATGATGTCCAAAGGACTCCTTTGGAGAATGAAAAATTTTAATTTGCCCGACAAAGCTGAGCATTGAAATGTGAGATCGATTAGTTATTTTTTTAACCTCGCCGGATAAGCGAAAATCCCCGTTGGCTATTCATTAACTCTTCAGGTGGTATCCCCACTTTTGGGGATATCACCTCCTCAGTTTAGGTCAATTTTATAAAAATCGCTGCGTTGATATTTGCCCCTCAAAAAAATGAAATATGAAAAACTTCGCTTTATTAATTGCAATTACTTTCTCTGCCTCATTTACATTTTTATCCTGCGAAAAAGAAATCACTTCTCCCAACAACGATATAACGGTGATAAAGTCCACAGGGGATATACAAAACGATGTTGAAGCATTTCGTAGTCTGCTGGGCCCTCTTAATACGACACCTGGTGCAACAACTGGCCGCCGTGAGATCAATTGGGATGGCGTACCTGATAGCTTGCAGGATGTGGCATTACCATTGGATTTTTTTAATCCAACCGGTGATAATGCAGTTGCTTCACTGCAACGCGGCGTTACATATTCTGCAAAGGGAGCTTTTATGGTAAGCAGTGCCAGTTTTGCTGAAATAAATAGCGGGGCGTCTTCCCAATTTCATTCATTCAGTGGCTCTAATACATTTGCGAATGTATCAGCCGCAAGATGGGACGTATCTTTTCAAAAAGCCGGGACTACCAGCAGCGCGGCAGTACAGGCTTTTGGTTTAGTTTTTTCAGACGTGGATGAAGAGAATTCAACATCGCTTGAATTTTTTGATGGTGATAAAAGCCTGGGTAAATATTTTGTACCACCTCATGATGCGACAAGCAGCTTTTCATTTCTTGGAGTTTATTTTAAAAATGGCGAGCACATAACTAAAGTAACAGTGTCACACGATGGCTTTCTTTCAGAAGGCACAAAAGATATTTCTGATAATGGAACAAGAGACCTGGTAGTACTTGATGATTTTATATATAGCGAACCTGTGGTTCAGTAACCAATGGCTACTTTTTGTCTTAAGTAACAAATTTCTTTTTAGTACTTTTTCTCTTGAAAGAAAAAGTACCAAAAAGTTCAAGCACGGATGAGGATACGACACATCCGTGCACACGCCTTGATTAAACTGAAATGCTACTGTGAATTCAACAGCATATCTCTGATATTATGCAAAGTCGTTGAAGTATTGTTACTTCATTAGGTTTGGAGTTTTGCTGTTCACTTGAACAAAAATATCCGACTGGTGCGGAGAAGAAAGAAAACTTGCCTGCAGCAGGCAGAGATATAGAGCTCTTTAAGTTTAGAGTTTCCCAACCGCAACAATACAGGGGGAAAGTGATTGTCATAAAAAATGTGTTTAAAAAATTATTCATAAGTGAAGGTCAAAACAAATGTCCGTCGTTACAAAAACGGCGGCATTTTTATTTAATGAATCGGGTAATGTGTAAATTTTAATTTTGTATTACGTGCTAATTGTGGTTAGAACACTCCAAATATCATTTCTTCTTTTAAGCCTCGCAGTTTATGCAGAAACACCATACCTGTATTTTAGTCGTATCACTTCGCAAAATGGTCTTTCACATAATAAGGTAAACTGTATCCTGCAGGATAAAAGAGGTTTTATCTGGCTCGGAACGGATGACGGTCTTAACCGCTATGATGGCCAGTATTTTACAGTGTTTCGTCATGAGCCGGGAAATGCCTCGACTCTGTCAGGAAATATAATCACCGGTCTACTTGAAGACAAGGAAGGCATTTTATGGATAACAACTGCGGACGGGGGATTAAGCAAATATGATTATCGCTTACCGGAAAAACAACAATTTAAACAATACAAACATATTGAAGGCGATACCACTACGATCCCCGTAAATATTTTGAATTCTGTTTTGGAAGATAACCACGGTTATTTGTGGTTGGGAACAAGCGGTTCCTATATCTTACGGTTTAATAAAAAAACGGAAAAGTTTGAAAGCCCTGTCCGGGAAGGAACCCGTACTGTAACGGCAATGTGTCTCGATGACGAGAATAATATTTGGGCGGGAAGAATTGGCAATAGTTTTTTTAAGATAAATACTTCCACACTTGAGTATGAAATGGATGAGCGATACAATGACCTTTATGCTAATCTCCCCCATGCAAGTATCACTTCAATGTACAGGGATGATGAAAACAATATTTGGTTTGGATCATGGGATAATGTGCTATACCGTTTCAATATAAAAACAAAACAGGAAGAAGCTTTTAAAAATGATAATACGGAGGGATCATTTCCTAACGACGAAATTGAATCAATCACTGCTGACAGCAAAGGTCGTTTATGGATGGCGGGCCGTTATTACGGATTAACGATCTATGACAGGCACCAGAAAAAGTTTTTTAATTACCGCTATAATGCGGCACTCGAAGGCACTGTTTCAGATAACCGTATCAACTGTGTGTATATTGATCGTACCGGCATAGTATGGCTTGGCACCAATAAGGGCATCAGTGTGTATAACCCGTCACAACAGCCCTTTGAGCAAATATTTTTGCCTCATGAAAACAGCAATGTGGACATTTATGACTTTTACAAGGATGAAAAAAACAACTTATGGCTTGCAACCAGTGAAGGAATTTTTATCCGGGAAGCAGGATCCAAAAATTTTCAATTAAGAAAAATTATTTACAAAGGACAAAAATTATCTGTCACAAAATTTTTTAAAGATAGTGATGGCACATTTTATATAGGTACTAATTATTCTTTGTTCGTATATAATCCCGCAACAAATACCGTATCACTGTTACCAAACACAGAAAAAGATATGGTGATGTATGGTATTATCGACTCAAGAGTTGTATCGGTCATCAGGGATACAATTGAAGGCCATCCTGTTCTGCTTGTTTCTCCATATGGTCATTACATTACTTATTATGACCTCGTCGATAAGCAATGGGTATCAAGAAAGGATTCGGCGAGGGATATCATACACAAGTTCAATTTAAAAGATAACCTGATCAGGAAATTTTACAGAGCTACCAGTGGCGACGTATGGTTTGCTATGAGCAAATATGGTCTTGGACACTGGCAAGATCATTCGATGCCTTCGGTAAATTATTTCAGCAACAACCCTGCAAAAAAAGGATCACTCAGCAACGATAATGTGTTTGACATATTGGAAGATGCAAAAGGAAATTTATGGATAAGCACTTTTGGCGGCGGGTTAAATTATTTTGATATGGCAACTCAAAAGTTTACACACAGCAATGCTACCAATAACCTGATCGAAGGAATTGAATCAGATAACAGCGGGAATGTATGGATGATAAGCAACGGCAATATCCATAAATATGATCCGCTATTAAAAACTTATTCCAGTTTCACATTACCGGATCTTGAAAAATCAGGCGGAGTAAAAGGTTATATTTTTAAGGACGGTGATGGAAATATGTATGTGTCGGGCATTAATTATTTTATACAATTCAATCCCCGGCATGTAAAAGAAATTAACACCCAGCCCGGGGTTTACTTTACTGACTTTAGGATCTTTGACAGTTCCTTTAGTAATCTGCTTGCAGAAAAAAAAATCCGGTTGCGTTATTTTCAAAATTATTTCACAATTGAATTTTCCGCTCCGCAATTCACGGGTAATCCTGCCCAGTATAGTTATATACTTGAGGGTATCGATAAACAATGGACAGATGCAGGCAATCGCAATTTTGCCAATTATTCTAATCTTCCGGCCGGCAATTATGTTTTTAAGGTAAGAGCAACTGATAAAAAAGGTAAATGGGGCGCTGAAACGGCTTTATTAAACATCACAATAATACCTCCTTTCTGGGAACGCTGGTGGTTTTATGGATTGTGTGCGGCAGTAGCTGCATTAACAACCTTTGCATTGTACAGGTATCGGATTAATGAGCTGCTTAAACGCCAGGCCATCCGCGATAAAATTGCACAGGACCTGCACGATAATATGGGTTCTACGCTTACCAGCATTTCTGTATATAGCCAGGTGGCAAAGATCTATTACGAGCAGCACAGGGAGGAGCAGTTGCAGCAGACACTTGAAAAAATAGGAACTACCTCGGGAGAAATGATTTCTGAAATGAATGATATTGTCTGGACAATCAATCCAAAGCACGATCATATGAGCACCATCATTCAAAGGATGGAATCTTTTGCAAGGCCGTTGCTGCAGGCAAAAAATATAGCGTTAAATTTTGATTATGACCAGTCTGTTCT
Source organism: Chitinophagaceae bacterium (assembly GCA_036558585.1). Classification (GTDB taxonomy): domain Bacteria; phylum Bacteroidota; class Bacteroidia; order Chitinophagales; family Chitinophagaceae; genus DATBFI01. Next base: position 2,048 of record DATBFI010000034.1, on the reverse strand, counting down.
CGAGCTTAACCTCCAAATGGAAAAAAGAAAGAACTTTTACCTGATCTTTAAAGAGGCGATCAATAATGCTTTAAAGTATTCCTGTTGCAAAACCATAGATGTTACTGTAAGACACCATCACCCGGCAATTGAATTGACAGTAAAGGATGATGGTGCCGGCTTTAATGCTGATAAAATAAATATACAGGCTTCCCGTTCGCTTTCAGGCAATGGTTTAAAAAATATGAAGATGCGGGCGGAAGAAATGAAAGCGGCTTTTCAAATAGCAAGTATGCCGGGCAATGGTACGGCGATATCTCTTACGTTTCATATCCCCTGATTTGGTGATTGATTTATTGGGCTGAATAATTCACCTTTGCAATTAATTATGAGTTTACGCATAGCCATATTTGATGATAACAGGAATATTCGTGAAAGCATTACGCTATTATTACAAACAGAACCTTCTTTTACTGTAGCAGGCTCATTCAGCCATGTGCTTGATTGCATTGATGATATAATAGAATGCAGGCCTGATGTGATACTGATGGATATTGAAATGCCGGGGATGACAGGCATTGAGGCAGTGCAGGCAATCACAAAAGAATTTCCGCACATACAGATATTAATGCAAACCGTATTTGATGATGATGACCGCGTTTTTGATTCCATTTGTGCAGGAGCCTCCGGTTACATCCTCAAAAATCAGCTTAACACAAAACTGGTGGATTTTATTAAGGAATTGCAGTATGGCGGTTCACCCATGTCTCCCTCTATTGCCCGCAAAGTGTTGAACAAATTGCAGCAAATTCCCCAGCAGGTAAAACCAGGTAAGGGCCCGGATTATCAGCTCACCGCAAGAGAAAAGGAAGTGCTCACCTGCATCGTGAACGGCCTGAGTTATAAAATGATCGGCGCCGACCTAAATATCAGTTATGAAACGGTACGCAGCCATGTAAAAAAGATTTATGAAAAGCTGCATGTAGCTTCACTTACAGAAGTTGTTGCCAAAGCCATTAATCAAAAAATTGTATAGGCTTTGAGGCGCGGCCTTGGTTTAAAAAAATTTAAGTTATTCCTCTCCAACTAGTTTATACGATCTTAAACACCACGTTTTAAACTATCGGTTTAGAAAATTTATAGTCAATAATTTCAATTTCGCTACAAAGGATCTATTAGGAAGATTATTTAATCTTCTTTATAATTTCGAACATTTTCATAATACTTTGAGTTCGAGCAATTATCGAATTACTGCTATTATCTACTAAGAAGTAAGTAGGATAAATATCTACATTAAAAGGCTTAAATTTCTGTTCATCTTGTGAGCCTGTCGATATGAAAATATTTGACCAATGGATATTGTGTTTTACTATATAACTAATAGTATTTCTTTTATTTTCAGTATTATCAATTATTACTCCAGTAATAGATATTTTTTTTGATAAAAATATAGAAGCTGAATCTTTAATAATTTGATGCTGTTTCAAGCACGGTGGACACCAGCTGGTCCAGAAATCTAATAAGGTATATTTTTTTGGTCCAAATAAACCTACAGTTCTATTAGTTAAAATATCCCTTCCTAAAAAGTTCTTAATAAAATCGTGAACTGAAAAGATATGATTTGTATCCCAAGATATATCAAAGTAAGCAAATTCACCAAATGAAGAAACACTATCAAGCTTAATCTTAAGTGCAGCATGTAAAACAGTATCCTTGATCGAGTAAAAACTTTTATAAGAATCATCATAATATTTTATTTGAAGATTGTTGCCGATAGAAAATTTAACATCATAAGCATTTTTAAAGTCAATTCCAGGACTAATTAGATCAATTAAAAAATCTTGAGAAAATGCCTTGTAATTAATTGTACCGCGCCAAAGCAAAGTTCTATTCAGGTAGAGGTTACATTTTTGCAGTTGTTTTTTATTGAATTTGATAATCAAGTCAAACGGTATACTTAAAGCTTTGACCTCCTTTCCGATTGAATACTGGATATTTTGAAATATTAAATTCTCCACTTTTAACTCATTTGAATGGTAATGTGCATAATCAAATACCAAATCATCGTC
>DATBFI010000033.1:0-3698 GCA_036558585.1 Chitinophagaceae bacterium | reverse complement strand
ATGTGTGTTGACAGCTAAGTCAAAAAAACAATCCCGCCAACGAGATTGTTTTTTTCAAGAGAGGAAAAGGTTTATTTTTTATAAGCAAATTTTTGTCTTATTATATTCAATGCGCCTCCTGCTTTGAACCATTCTATTTGCTGTTCATTATAAGTATGATAAGTATTGATAACATTAGAAGATCCATCCTGGTGATGTAATACAACTGCAAGAGCTTTATTGGGTGCAAAATCTGTTAATCCCAAAATATCTATTGTATCATCTTCCCGCACTTTGTCGTAATCTTCTTTGTCGGCAAATGTGAGCGCCAGCATGCCCTGTTTTTTTAAATTGGTTTCATGTATGCGTGCAAAGCTTTTTACAAGAATAGCGCGTACCCCCAGATGACGCGGTTCCATAGCTGCATGTTCACGTGAAGAACCTTCGCCATAGTTCTCGTCGCCAACCACGACTGAACCAATGCCAGCAGCTTTATAGCCACGCTGCACGGCAGGCACGGAGCCATATTCACCAGTTAACTGGTTTTTTACAAGATCAGTTTTTTCGTTGAAAAAATTTACCGCGCCAATCAGCATGTTATTTGAAATATTATCCAGATGCCCACGATATTTTAACCATGGACCTGCCATAGAAATATGATCTGTAGTGCACTTGCCCTTGGCTTTTATCAGCAATCTCAGCCCTTTTAAATCAGTTCCTTCCCATGCAGGAAAAGGGTTGAGCAGTTGCAGGCGCTGCGATTCGGGGTTTACTACAACCTGCACCTCGCTGCCATCTTTGGCCGGCGCCTGGTAACCCGGATCATCAACAGCAAAACCTTTTGGTGGCAGTTCATAACCAGTAGGTTCATCCAGCATCACATCTTTTCCATCCTGGTTTTTTAATTTATCGGTAAGCGGGTTAAAGGTAAGATCGCCGGCAATTGCAAATGCAGTAACAATTTCAGGAGATGCAACGAACGCATGTGTTGATGCGAGCCCATCATTTCGTTTTGCAAAATTCCTGTTGAATGAAGTGATGATAGAATTTTTGCGGTTAGGATCGTCTATATGTCTTGCCCACTGGCCAATACAAGGACCGCAGGCATTAGCTAATACAACACCCCCAATTTTATCAAAGGTGTCTAATAATCCATCCCGTTCAACTGTGTAGCGAACCTGTTCGCTTCCCGGAGTAATTGTAAATTCAGCTTTCGCTTTTAGATTTTTATCAATTGCCTGTTTGGCAACAGAAGCTGAACGCGTAATGTCTTCATAAGAAGAATTAGTGCACGAACCAAGTAAAGCGACCTCCAGTTTTTCGGGCCACGCATTGGCTTTAACGGCTTCGGCAAATTTACTGATTGGCCATGCCAAGTCTGGTGTAAATGGGCCATTTACATGGGGCTCTAATTCGCTAAGGTTGATTTCTATCAGCTGGTCATAATATTTTTCAGGATGCACATATACATCATCATCCGGGCGCAAGTGTTCTTTTATTGCATCGGCAGCAGCAGCCACATCTTCTCGTGCAGTGTTCCTGAGATAGGTACTCATTTTATTATCATAGGCAAATAAAGAACATGTCGCGCCAACTTCTGCACCCATATTACAAATGGTAGCTTTCCCGGTAGCACTCAAACTATCGGCACCGTCGCCAAAATATTCTATAATAGCACCGGTTCCACCTTTTACAGTAAGGATACCGGCCACTCTCAAAATAACATCTTTTGCACTCGTCCATCCACTCATTTTACCAGTCAACTTAATACCAATAAGTTTAGGCCATTTTAATTCCCACGGCAACCCCGCCATTACATCACATGCATCAGCACCACCAACGCCAATTGCGATCATTCCAAGGCCGCCTGCATTAGGTGTATGACTATCGGTTCCAATCATCATGCCACCAGGAAAGGCATAATTCTCTAATACTACCTGGTGAATAATGCCTGCACCGGGCTTCCAAAACCCAATGCCATATTTATTAGAAACAGAAGCAAGAAAATCGTACACTTCTTTATTTACGGAGAGAGCCGTATCTAAATCTTCTTTTGCGCCTACTTTGGCTTGTATTAAATGATCACAATGCACAGTAGAAGGTACAGCTACTTTGGGTCTTCCGGCCTGCATAAACTGCAGTAATGCCATTTGCGCTGTTGCATCCTGCATGGCTACACGATCAGGCGCAAAATTTACATAGGTCTTTGCCCTTTCAAAGTTTTCGAGTTGTTGTTCTGCATGCAGGTGTGAGAATAAAATTTTCTCTGCCAGTGTTAATGGTCTGCCAATTGTTTTGCGGGCTGCCTCAATCTTTCCGCGCATATTGGCATATACTCTTTTTATGGTGTCAATATCAAAAGCCATATCTTGAAATTTTTAGTTTTTGATTTCCTGGTTACGATTATTCATCAGGTACTTATCGATAAGGAATTAATTTTTAAGTGTTGCGAATTTACGATAAAACAAATGTTTTAAAACTGTTTGTAGATTCATAATACTATAATAAATTGCATAACATGTACAGGCTGAAGTATTTTATAGAATGGCAGGCCTTTGGTGTGTGTTCTGCTATAGGTGCGAAATTAGGTATTGCTACATCCCGTATACGACTTTGGTTTATTTACATTTCGTTCTTAACAATGGGCTCACCGCTGATTATTTACATGGTTTTAGCATTTTGGCTAAACATAAAAAAGTACATGCTTTCTGCGAGACGCAACCCGCTAAAGTATCTTTAAAAACACATACGCCTGGTGATTAAAATTGAGTATAACGTTACAAGTTATGAAGACTTCTTCAGACATATGGCAAAATGCCTGAAACTTAAAATTGCTGATAACGTTATTTCATTTACACCTGATAAGGGCAAAGGTTTTATAAAATTTGTGAACCTGTCAAATGGTTTGCAATTGATCATTTACGACTATACTGCTATTGAAGATATTTTATACCACAGGAAAAAATCGGACAAAGATTATTTCATATTAAGACTTGATGAATTTACTGAAGTGGACGGTGTGGGAAAATCTTCTGTTTTTTTTGGAAACGTAAGCAAGGAATCGATTTACATGGCCGCAGCCGATTCTCGCCTGAGACAAATAAACATTATATTTAGCAAAGAGTGGATGGACGATTATTTTGAAGACGAAGTTTCAGGTGAAATGCTCGGTCACTATATTACTTTAAAGTCCCCCCTCGTAATATATGAATTAATGGATGCAGAGTATAAACGATTAATGCATGAAATAATGAACATGGATGAAGATAAGAGTTTTGAACAAATGATTATTCAAAACAGGATTAACCTGATACTCGAAAGATTTTTTTGCCGCATATATAATGGAATTGAGAATGAGAATAACACGCTTCGAATTTCTTCACGGGAATTGCGTAGTATAAAACAAGTTGAAAGCGAATTACTGAAAGATTTTTCCCAACAGCCTCCTGCCATTGCACAACTGGCAAGGGCTGCTGCAATGAGCCCTTCCAAGCTGAAGATATTGTTTAAAGAAACTTTTGGGCTGCCTATTAACCAGTACTACCAGAAACATAGAATGAATAAAGCGAAGGCCATGCTTTTATCAAAAAAACATTCAGTAAAAGAAGCAGCCAGCGCACTGGGCTTTTCGAGTGTAAGTAGTTTTAATAAAGCGTTCTTTAAAGCGTTTGAAGAATTTCCTGTAAATATTGCTACATCCGTAAAATAAAATCCCTGCT
>DATBFI010000032.1:0-4891 GCA_036558585.1 Chitinophagaceae bacterium | reverse complement strand
CGAGTTTCGAAGGCAACTTCCTCCGTGTAAGAATAATTGAGTGATCGTTTCTTTTATTGGTGATCGCTGCATCAATATTCCATTCAGATTTCAGGTTCCTGATCAATTCGTCTGCCGTAAATTTATCGGCGGCGGAATGATTTTTATCCAAAACAATATTTAACTTATTTTGAAAAATAAATTCGTCACCACTGAAAACAACCTGTTGAGGATAGGGAATGATATACAAACCCGAATCAACGAGATCAGTCGCCATCGTTTTTACAGGAATCAAAAAAAAGAGAAAAAAAGATAAGGCAGTAAAGACGTACCCAATATACCGTGTATGCCGGGCGGATCTGCTTTTTGAATGAACCTGGCTATTTATGATCATTTATTTGACAGAAATTTGATTGAACCGAAGATAACGGCAAATAAAAGTATTTTCAAAATAAAAGAAAGGTAAAATAAATATTTTTTCCAAAAAAAATGAAAACATTAATTTTGATTCTTGCACATTACTTTATTTAGGCTACAATTTAAAAGATCACTAAAGCGATGCATAAGGTTTGCTTGTCTTTTTTAAACCGGTTTTCATTATCTCTACTATATTATCCTTTTATCTGAACAACACATAAAATTCATGAAAAGCAGGCTTCCAATATTAATTCTCTTAATGCTGCTAAATGCCGGCTGCAGCACAAAACAAAACTTTCATGTAGTAAAGGTGAATAATCCTGAATTTATTCCCGAAACCGCGTTTATCGGGTATGAAGACCTCTCATCTCCTAAATTCAAAGCCTTAAAAGAAAAATACCAGCTGGACACCATTTTTCATGGTGAAACAGATGAAACGAAAAGAATTTTATTGCTGAGGCATTGGATAAGCAGTCATATTAAAATTGATAATTACGGGCCTTATGCGGGTGACGGTTCTGTGGAAAGTATATTGGATGAGGCTTTAAAAGGACATGGCTACCATTGCGGGCATTATACAGTAGTTCAAAATGCAATACTGAATGCCTATGGATATGTTACAAGATGCCTGATCATTGATGTAGGGGTACCGGTTAAATATATTGTGGGAGGAGGGCATCACGCCATTAATGAGGTCTGGTCGAACACCTATCATAAATGGTTTGTAACGGATGCCAAGTATGATTTCCAGTACGAAAAAAATGGCATTCCGCTGTCCGCCCTTGAAATCCGTGATGAATTTTTCAAAAATAAAGCTGCTGATATTACAAGCAAAATACCTGACGATTGCCTGGAATTAAAAAACATAACAATGGAACAATTTGCCAGCATATATACCTGGCTAAGCTGGGGCAAATACGGTAACCGGTACAGCAACGTGCATAATACAATTACCGATTCCATGATAGTATATGAAGATGACTATTTCAAAAATCACACATGGTTATGGGACGGCAAACCACACTGGGCATATAAAGCGGGATATATGTGCAGGGTGCAGGATCGCAAATCGATAGAATGGACGCCTAATACAATCACGTCGAAAGTATCCATTGATGGAAACAAAGCGAAAATAGAACTCAATTCCATCACACCAAATTTCAAAACTTATCAGATGAAGGAAGTGCCTGGTGGCAACTGGAGTGACGTTTCGGATGTTATAGAAAGGGAGCTGGAAAAAGACAGGAATGAAATGATATTTCGTACCGTGAACGTAGCAGGAGTAACCGGTCCTGAACATACAATAATTATAGAGAGATAAAATTTATAAAAAAACCAATGTTGGTCACTTGCAGATACCTGCCTGTCTGCCGACAGGCAGGCATCAACGGTCCCAATTCTCGGGATAGACTATGACAAAAAACACGAGAAATTTGTCATTCCGGCGTCAGGAGGAATCTGCACTAAAATCCTAAAGAAACGACATTGATTCAAAAATTAATAATCAGAAAAGAGTATGAAAAATAAGTTCGTTTTATTAGCTGTTACAGGGTTGTTGATCCTGGGTTGCGATTCACAAAAAAAATATCATGTTGTTGAAGTGGATAACCCATCATTCGCTCCTAATACCGCTTTTGTAGGATATGAAGATTTAACCTCTCCAAAATTTAAAGCCCTGAAAGAAAAATACCAGCTGGACACTATCTTTCATGGTGAGACCGATGAACTGAAAAGGATTTTGTTATTAAGAAATTGGATAAGAAAGCATATCAGAATTAACGACCCTGGTCCACACCCGGGTGATGGTTCCTGTGAAAGCATATTAGATCATGCATTAAAAGGAAGCGGGTATCATTGCGGGCATTTCATGGTTGTTCAGAATGCAATTATGAATGCCTACGGTTATGTTACCAGGTGTCTCGGTGCAGGTCCCGGTGGGCAGGACGGGCAGGATGGTCATCATGGCATTAATGAAATATGGCTGAACAGCTATCATAAATGGTTCTTATCTGATGCCAAGTATAACAGTCATTTTGAAAAGAATGGAATTCCCCTTTCTGCTCTTGAAGTGCGTGATGAGTATTTAAAGAATAAGGCTGCTGACATAACAAGAGTAAAAGGACCAGGCAGAACACCTGTCGACTATGATGCAGAATATAAATTGACCAAAGAAGAATTTGCGAGGACATATGCGTGGGTGGAGTGGGATGAGTACAATACCAGGTACACCAGCTGGCCACACGATAGTGCTCAACTCATTATGTATAAAGATGAATATTTCATCAATCACAAGTGGATATGGGATGGTAAACCGCACTGGGCGTATAATACTGCATATATGATCCCAGTACCAGACCGCAACGCGATTGAATGGACACCCAATACTATTGCATCAAAAGTTACTATTGATGGCAACAAAGCACGGATCGAACTCACCTCAAACACCCCGAATTTAAAGACTTACCAGATGAAGGAAACATCTGGGGGTGACTGGAAAGATGTTTCGAATGTTGTAGAGACATCATTAAATAAAGACAAAAACGAAATTATATTCCATACAATAAATCAAGCCGGCGTTTCAGGTCCGGAACATCGGATTGTAATTGAGAAAGAACTGATACAATAAGACATTGAATTTCTTTTCTGGCGACTGTTTTTATCCGATCTTATGAAGGGCCGATCCAGGGATTTAGAATTCATAAGACAGTAAAAAACTAATGTATTATTATGAGAAATCCTGTTGTTCGGTTTTCAAAATATATCTGCTCACTCACGTTTATAATTTTTGCTGATATTTTTTTCTGTAATATAAATGCCGTTGCTCAAAATGAAACTATTCCCGGAGAAATTACCACGCCATATCCAACTCTTATTAATCTTGCAATTGAATGGAAAATAAAGGGTGATGATAATCAGAATGGTGTGGTTCATGTAAGATTTCGTGAAAAGGGTCAGACAACCTGGCGGGAGGGAATGCCTTTGCGCAGGGTTCCGGCAGGAGAAAATGAAACTTTAAAACCTCTGTTGGATACTGTTCCCGGGTACCCCGAATTCAAGTGGGAAAATAAACACTCAGGAAGCATTTTCGATTTAAAGCCTAATACACTTTACAAGATCAATTTGAAGCTGGAAGATCCTGATGGAGGATCCGCAGAGAAAACTATCGAAGCCAGAACAAGACCCGTACCCGAAATAACCGCCAGGGCGAAGATCATTGAGATCGATCCCGGCAATTATGATACGCTGCATACCATAAGCGGGAGTGCAGAACACCCGGCGGTTTACAGGTGTCTTAAAGGAAAAGCAAGCTTTACATTTATTGACGTTCAAAACAAGCAATGGGTATACATTGAAGGGCTGACAGTGAAAAATCCCATTCACGACGGTTTTGGCATTTGTTTGAATGGCTCTTCTGATTGCATGATCAGCCGGTGTATCATTGAGGCCTCCTATGGCATAGTCGCATATCTTCCCGGCGCGACCAATTGTTATATCAGCGATAATATTGTCACCGGCAAATCTGTATGGTCTGTGGAAACACTTTATACAGATTCATTAAATCAGGGTGAAGGCATCCAGATAACCGGTCCGGGGAACGTAATATGTTATAATAAAGTTACCCACTTTAGGGATGCTATTTCTTTAATGGAAGATCAGCGCGCTTCAAATCAAATCTGTGATGATATTTACAATAATGATATAAACACCGCAACCGATGATGGAATCGAAGCAGATTTTTGTTTTTCCAATTGCCGGGTATTGCGCAACCGTTTAACCAATTGTTTTGTAGGTTTAAGTTCACAACCGTGCCTGGGCGGTCCCAATTATTTTGTACGCAACGTGATGTACAATATGATCCATTTATCTTTTAAGTTGCAGCGGTTCAGCCAGGGTGATGTAATGTTACACAACACAATGATAAAATTGGGAACGGGACTCACAGGAAAATCTCCAATGGATTATACATTTTTCAGAAATAACCTGGCGATAGGTGGTCCATCAGGCAATATTAACTGGGGTGGTTGGGGTGCCGGCAATCCTTACGCTGCTGATATCAAAGAACCCGGCGTCCATTGTAGTCTTGACTATGATGCTGTGGGTGTGAGTGGGACAGAATACATTGCAAAAATAGGCGACAGTAGTTTTGCCGCCGTTGAGCCGCATGGAGTAGAATGGATCACCATGGAAGAGACATTTCCGGCTATAAAGTTTCCTTATCACCCATTTCCAAAATATACCGCTCCTGACCTTAGGCCAAAGGCCGGATCGAAAGTGGAAGACGCCGCGATAATTATACCAAACATCAATGATAATTTTAGAGGCAAAGCACCTGATTGCGGTGCTTATGAAATAGGGCAGGAACTTCCGCACTATGGGCCACGACCCTTATAGAAGCAGGTCAACAGTAAGAACCAATGCAGGAAACTACAAATAAAAACCGTTTACAAAAAGAAGACAAATGATTTTATCCTTCATCAGAGCAATTAAACTATTA
>DATBFI010000031.1:0-7416 GCA_036558585.1 Chitinophagaceae bacterium | reverse complement strand
TTTTTTTGACTTTAAAGAACTTTTGGCAATATCACAAACCCTCCTTTTGTAAGCTGCGTGAATTCTTGAACCGGCACCAAAATCCTCCAATGTAATTTCTGATCTATTATATTTCAATTGATGTCTTAGTTTTTCAATAGTGCTAAAGCAATAATATTCCCTGTTATCATTCAGCACCTGTGTTATGAACCGGAACACAAAGGGAGAATGGATACCATGCCCTTTTCCATTGGAAGCAGTTAACCAGTAATGCAAATATTTTTTTGTAAGTTGAAGTGATGAATACATGCAAGAGTGATCAAATTATTTTTGCAAAGTGCCAAAATAAAACATTCGTACAACAGCTTAAAATTCACCTGCAAAACAAGTGGTTATAACTAAATATTTTTGGAACATTTTGTGCCGCTGTCTATTTTTGCAGCCCGTTTACAAATTGGCCTATTGTGTAATGGTAGCACTACAGATTTTGGTTCTGTCTGTCTTGGTTCGAATCCAGGTAGGCCAACAAAGTTCAGCAATGCTGAACTTTTGTTATTCGTAAAATTGCTGAGCAGTCTTTATTTCAATAATTGCGTAACAGAAAATCCTGCGTTTTTATCACGCCTTATAAAGAAAATACTAATACAATAACCTTACTTTGATCGTTTCTTTTACTTCTCTTAATAATTCGAGCGCCTGTTTAGATAGTTTTTTATCTACATCAAGCACTACATACCCAATGTCATCATTAGTTTTTAGATACTGCCCTACTATATTAATATAGTGATTGGAAAGTTGTGTGTTGATAGCACTCAATACACCGGGCACATTATTATGTATATGAAGAATACGGTGTGCACCCTCAACGGGTGGCAGGCTTATAGCTGGTACGGTATGTGAACCGTAGGTTATACCCCGCTCGAGAAAATTAAAAAGTTTAGTGCTTACGTCTTCGCCAATATTTTGCTGAGCTTCTTCGGTGGAACCACCTATATGAGGAGTAAGAATAACATTACTTAAGCCCTGCAGCGGCGTATCAAACCGATCTCCATTTTTTTCAGGTTCCCATGGATACACATCTATTGCTGCGCCACTTAATTCACCATCTTTTAAAGCTTTGGTCAAAGCACTCAGATCAACAACTTCGCCCCGTGCATAGTTAATCAGGATCGCTCCTTTTTTAAAATGTTTCAGCGTGTTTTTATTGATCATATTTTTTGTCAACCGTGTTTCGGGCACGTGTAACGAAACAATATCCGCCCCGGTTAATACCTCTTCTAATTTTTCCCTTGCGGCTGCATTTCCCAAGGGAAGTTTTGTTTCAATGTCATAAAAAATTACTTTCATCCCCAGTGCTTCTGCCAGTACACTAACCTGTGAACCAATATTACCGTAACCAATTATACCAAGTGTTTTTCCCCGCAGTTCATAACTGCCCCTGGCTTCTTTCATCCAGATTCCTTCATGTGCCGCTTTGTTTTTGTCGGGTATGCGACGAATAAGCATAATGGACAAACCGATAACCAGTTCGGCTACACTTCTTGTATTACTATAGGGTGCATTAAAAACTACTACGCCACGTTTGGTAGCCGCTTTCAAATTAACCTGGTTTACACCAATACAAAAGCAGCCGATGGCCTGTAACCTTTGTGCTCCGTTCAATACATTTTCAGTGATCTGCGTTTTGGAGCGAATGCCCAGAAGATGTACATCTTTCACCTCTTTTATTAAGTCCTCTTCGCTTATGGCACCTCCAAGTTTTCTAACATTAACATACCCGTTCTGTTTAAAAAGTTGCACGGCTTTATCACTGATATTCTCCAGGAAAAGAATTTTTATTTTTTCTTTTGGATAACTCGTTAACTGGCTCATGTTTTTCGATCGCTTAAAAGATATGGATGGTTCTAAATCAAAATCCCTCCGGCTTTTTGTACTGCGGAGGGATTTTCACAACTATCAGAAGCTTATTTCTTTTTTTCATAGCGCTTCTTGAATTTGTCAATACGTCCTGCAGTATCAACCAGTACATTTTTACCGGTATAGAAAGGGTGCGAAGTGTTTGAAATTTCCAGCTTGATCAGCGGATATTCTTTGCCATCTTCCCACTTTACCATTTCTTTTGAGTTTGCAGTCGAGCGTCCAAGAAACGAATAACCGTTACTCATGTCCTTAAACACCACAAATTTGTAACTCTTGGGATGGATACCTTCTTTCATAATTATGATTTTAGGCTGTACGGATTTTGCCGTACAATTTTAAAAATTAGGGCGCAAAGATAATTGCATAAAGATTTCTTTCCAAATGAAAAAATTTAGCATTTTTTATATACCGGATGCTTCCACTTCTCCTCTATATAGCTACGAATGATTTGACTTTACTGAATACATATTTAAGTATTTAATCAAATTTAAAAGAACCTATGCTTTCATATTTACAAACTGCAAAGGAATCACAAGATTTGCCGCCCTGCATTTTGCGATCACCTCCTGCAGATCATCAATTTTTTTACCGCTTACACGTACCATGTCGTCCATAATTTGTGCCTGCACTTTTAAACCTGAGTCTTTAATAAGCTTTACAATTTTTTTGGCATCTTCCTGTTTTAGGCCATTTCTTACGGGCACTTCTTTCTTCACCACTTTGCCGCTTGGATATGCATCTTTACTGAAATCAAAAGCATTCGCATCAATACCCTGTTTTATAGAACGGCTGATGATAACGTCAATCACCTGTTTCATTTTCATGTCGCTTTCTACCTCAAGGTTTACTATAAATTCTTTTTTGTTCAGATCAATCGCAACATGCGAATCTTTAAAATCAAAACGGTTGGTGATCTCTTTTTTAACAGTATTGATCGCATTATCAAGTGTTTGCAGATCAACTTTACTGGCAATATCAAAAGAAGGCATAATCGGAATTTATGATTTACAAATTTTTCGAGATTTGCCTCAAAATTAAGGCTGTTTGTTTAAGTTATTTCCTATCAATTTTAAACGCCGGAGAATCAGGTGGTCTTAATAAAAAATTCAGTTAAAAAAATTAAGCGAAAAAAGAAAATTGGTCATGCGATTTGAAAATTTGTAATTTTAAAAATTCATTTTTGAACAGGAAATAAATCATTAGCTAACATAAATTTCGAATTCGGCCCGACTATTTTTTATTTGTTTGAATCCTTGCCTGGCACCGTGATAAGCTCTCCCTCTATGTTTGAATTAAGAAGCAAATAAGTTTTTTAAATAAATATTCTTTCATCAATTAAAAATTGTCATATGATCAGCGAACAATTAACTGCTCAATTACAAACCAACTTACGCGGTAAACTTATTAAGACGGGTGATGCAGATTATGATGCAGCACGTAAAGTGTATAATGGTATGATAGACAAACGACCATCTGCGATTGCGCAATGCGCAGACGTAGGCGATGTAATGACGTGTGTAAATTTTGCAAGAGAAAATAATTTGTTATTAGCGGTGCGTGGAGGAGGTCACAACGCAGGCGGACTGGGCATTGCCGATGATGCTCTTGTTATCGACCTCTCTCCGATGAAGGGTATTAATATTGATCCTGTTACTAAAACTGCAATGGTACAGGGTGGTTGCCTGTTAAAAGAAGTAGATCATGCTACACATGCAATAGGCATGGCTGCCCCTTCCGGAGTTTTTGGAACTACAGGTGTTGGAGGAATAACCATTGGGGGCGGCCTTGGACATCTCACCCGTCAGTATGGACTTGCAATAGATAATCTTTTGGAAGCGAATGTAGTGCTGGCTGATGGCAGTTATGTAAAGGCATCTGCTACAGAAAATCCTGATCTCTTCTGGGCGTTGCGTGGTGGTGGAGGAAACTTTGGAGTGGTAGTTTCATTCTTATTCAAATTAAATCCCGTTGATACGGTATATGGCGGCCCGATACTCTATGATATAAGTGAAGCAAAAACAGTGATGGCATGGTTTCGTGACTTCACCCTGAAAGCCCCGGAAAACATCAATGGATTTTTTGCTTTTCTTACTGTACCGCCTGTAGCGCCTTTCCCGGAACACTTACAATTGAAAAAAATGTGCGGTATTGTTTGGTGTTATACAGGGCCACTTGATGATGCCACGGAAGTTTTTAAACCGGTTCGTGATTTTAAAGCGCCGGCACTTGACTGGTGCGGACCGATACCTTTCCCCGCCTTACAAACTATGTTCGATGCATTGTATCCTCCCGGTTTGCAATGGTATTGGAAAGCAGACTTTGTAAATGAGTTAAGTGATGAAGCAATCGATCTTCACGTTAAGCATGGAAATAAAATGCCTACCCCTCATTCTACTATGCATTTTTATCCGGTGAACGGAGTGGCATCAAGAGTACACAAAAATACTACAGCATGGAATTACCGTCATTCCAACTGGGCTGAAGTAATTGTAGGTGTTGATCCGGATCCGGCTAACAGGGATGCAATTACAAACTGGGCAAAAGATTACTGGAATGAACTGCATCCTTATTCCGCCGGTGGCGCTTATATAAATTTTATGATGGAAGAGGGTGAGGAAAGAATAAAAGCAACATATGGAGATAACTACCAACGACTCGCCGAAGTGAAAAGAAAATATGATCCAAATAATCTTTTCAGGGTTAATCAAAATATAAAACCAGCGGAAGAAGATATAAAGGTGACAGTTATCCAAACCGGAACTGAGGCCGTGCGTACAGCAGAAAAAGAAATGTAGAACTTTTCATTATAGCAAAAACCACTTCCGAAAAGAAGTGGTTTTTTACTATAACGTTAGCAGAAGTATGCACGCAACAAATATTCAATTCGAAATAAAGCGGCTGCATGAGCGCTTAATCGTATGCAACATTAGTTGATTTTTACTTCTTCTTTCTTTGTGTTGTTTACATCTTCCTTCTGTATATTCTTTATTTCATCTTTTTGTAATTTACCCGCGTCGGGAATAATCTGGAGGTCTGCAGCTTCATCTATATCTGCCTTTTTCTCCAGTCCACCCATTCCCCAGTGTAAAATAATGGGAATAAGTACAGGGATAAAATGTGAAACAAGCGGAAAGAAAAATGAAACAATCAGGGCAAGTACAAATATAACCGGCACTACTAAACTCCTGTATAAGCCAAGTTTTATTCTTGCGCGTGATATTTTCCGTGTAAGCAGGTCACGTTTTGGATTGCTCACATATAACCATACCCAACAGTTCATAAAGCCGGTTAAACACATATTTAATACATAAATTGCGTAAGGTAGTTTCATATGCATGTCGGAGCTATACTCGCCCAATAAACCTGAACTGAAGGGTAATAAAACAACTGAAAAAAGAAAAGCCATATTTATCCAAAGCAATGTAGTGGTATAGTTTTTTGCATAACCAAATATGCGGTGATGCACCGACCAGTAATGCCCTATAATACCAAAGCTTATCAAAAACCCTAAAAATTTAAAAGACGTTTCGGAAAGGTAGTGCCACAGGGCAGCATCTGTGTAAATCTTTAATTCTGCCTGATCAGGAACTTTAATTTCAATTATCAACAGAGTAATGCAAATGGCAAATACACCATCGCTAAAAAAGGTGAATCTTTCCAACTGGAATTGTGCTCGGGACGCATCATGTCGTGGGTGCTGCATAAATAGTCATTAAATTTTCAAGGAGTTCTTAACTGAGCCAGCAATTTCCTGATTTGTTTCAGATGTTGTTTCTTCGTTTGAGTACGCAATTTTGTAACCGAAGATGTAAAGTAATGATGCTGCTCAAAAAAATTGATTTGTAATCTATACCAGTCCTCTTTGTTAAGCTGATTAAAGTTATTCAATTCTTCGTAAAGATTATTGCTGATCGTCCAGAAATCTTCTCTTCCGAGATAATCTAAATCTGCATCGCAAATGATCTCCTCCAGCAGGTTATGGGGTGATTGAGGAATTTTTGTAGCCATGATCATGCCACATATTATGCTTATTTCATTATCTGTATAATCAAAGCACCTCAAAGTTTTTCGTGCAATATCACATCCTATCTCTTCATGATCCTTATTTTGAATTGTAAACCCGGCATCATGATACAACACAGCTGTTCTTAAAAGCATTATATCCTCTTCTTTAAGACATTCATCTGATGCGATGCGCATAGCGGCAGCCAATACGTCCCGGGTATGGGAGAAACTGTGATAATGCAAATATGCGGGCAATTCCTTTTGTAATTTATCGAGTATAAATTGCTCTGCTTTGGCGAAATCCATTTATTGATCAAAAATTAATTATTGAGCAGCAAAATACAGATTAATAACTAATCTACGCCCGGTAATTTGAGTAACGTAGTAGGGACCAGGAAAGAATTTTAGTGTATCTATTGCTGTTGTAATTTTTTTATAAGATTTGCCGGGCCAAGCCGTTTAATGTTGTACCCTTTAGGATAAGTGCGGTTATATTCGGTTGTAACAAAGGAGGGATATTTTCTAAAAGTTATTTTACGTAAACCTACAGCTCTTAACCTCATTGCGGTTTTAACGGTTGCTTTAAGAAAGGAAGCAGGGAATGAATACCCTAAAGCCCTTAACATCTTTTCATCCAGGAGGCATTTCATCACAGGTAGTACAAAAGGTTTGGCAAAAAAAGGCATCCAACCCTTTACAATATTTACAGTTGCATTTCCTACCGCATGGTTAGTAGCTTCATAAATAAAATTTTCAGTTTCATACTCATGAACAAATTTTTCAAATTCAGCCAATGAGCACGGAATACTTTTTATATGCATTCGTTCTCCCACTTCTTTGAAAAAATAAAACAAAGCCTGCCGTTCATTTTCGGTAGTTTTTCTCCAGCCGTATGCATCAATCCATTGTATAGGAAGAAATATAAAAGTTGAAAGCACAAAAAGAAAATCGTCGTTTTCGATCTTATAAAATCCATGAATCTTATTCATGTGCTGAATAGCAAACTTTCCTTTTTCACTATCATAACCATTCTGCATAAATTCTGCAACCAACAGGGCTGTATCATCATATCTCTTTTGTCCATGTTTTCTGAATTCGCCCGTGCGGTGCAGGAGACCAGAAATACGCGGGCTGCAAAACGTACGCATTAAAGCTACTTCAAGAGCACGGACAATATCCCACGGAAATTCATAGCCCGTCATTAAATGAACAATACGGCAATGATCCTTAACAGGATCAAGCGACACAATTTCCCCGGTCACTGCTTTATTTCGAAAGAAACCAAAATGTTTGGAATAACTTTTCATTTTACCTTGAGCTTTGCAATACTAACGGAAAAAGATAAAAAAAGGATTGCTGTTTGAGAAAAATTATAGGAAGTAGGTAATTTTTACTTAACAATGTGCGCGTACAGCAAAAGTTTTTTTCTGCTGCAAAGCCTGCCTGTTCACGGAATGCTGCACACGGCAGACAGGCTTGTCATTTCGACGCAGGAGAAATCTATTCCGGATT
>DATBFI010000030.1:0-3841 GCA_036558585.1 Chitinophagaceae bacterium | reverse complement strand
TAAGGTAATGGCATTAAGACACCAAGGGTACGGTGTAAAGCCTCAGCACTACAGGCTTGCAGGCAATGCACTACTGTGGACAATGGAAAGAGGTTTGGGCAATGACTGGAATAATGAAGTAAAAGATGCATGGTTTGCCTGTTATACAAAAATCACGGAAACGATGATTGCAGCAATCCGTGAGCAGCTTCAATAGTCCACGAATACATCCTGGATCGCACTTCAACTGATATTTCTTTATTGTTACTTAAAAATTTTTAAACTGGTTAATCTTTTAAAAATGAAATGGTGGTATAAATTAAAAGCATTATTCAATAAAAAAATTCCCGGGCCTACCCCATTCTCTTTTAATGGTGATGATGATGATTACAAAAATATTTACTGAGTTTATTTTCCTAAACTAAATTCTATTACCAATTGCTTTCTTCCTGACCTTGAAAATTAACAGGAAAAATTATACGTGCTAAGAATGTTTACCTTCACATAATAAAAATATATGGTCGGACGGAATGCTTCATTTTAAATTTACTACGCTTCATTTTGTACTTTATACGGCTTGTTGATTAAGCTTTCAAAATACACAATTGATTGTATAATTTGTTATCTGCATTTTCATGTTACAGGTTGCAAGACATACGACCCTCTTTATTTTTTCTGTGCTTTTTTTGGCCGGAGCTGCATTAGGTCAGCATGCTGATTTTCGTGTAACAAACTATGATGAAACAACCGGTTTACAAAGCAGTGTGATTAATGCAATGTTGCAGGATTCACGGGGATATTTGTGGTTTGGTACCGCTGATGGATTGTGCAGGTATGATGGCTATAATTTTAAAATGTTCAGAAGAATAAGCGGAGAGACTAACTCTTTGCCGGGTAATTATGTTGTAAAGCTTGCTGAAGATCATGACGGGAAAATATGGATAGGACTTTTGAAAGACGGCATCAGTTGTTATGACCCTGCCACCGGCGTTTTCAAAAATTATAACGTTTCAAATGTAGACAACACAACACCTTTAGCAATGGCTATAAGCATGTTGTTCATAGACAAAGAAAACAATGTTTGGGCAGGCGTAATGCAAAAAGGTTTTATTAAACTCGATAAAGTAACAGGAAAATTTTTGCATTATAATGTTATTGCTGATACCAGTACTTTTTATTCAAAAGAATTCAGGGCGCCATATAATTCTGTATATGACATGTGGCAGGATAGCAATAAAATTTACTGGCTCGCAACGCATGATGGTTTGTACAGATTCAACGTAAGTACAAAGGAACTGCAACCAGTAAGGGCAAGATCCATACAAAAAAATGTTTTGCGTGATGACCTGTTTCGCGTTATGATACAAGATAAAAGTGGTCTATGGCTTGGGTCCTGGGCAGGAGGTTTGAGCTATTATGATCTTGAAACAAAGCAATGGAGTAATTATAAATTTAGTTCGCGTTATAAAAATGTTGCCACTACAAATATTATCCTTGACCTAAAGCCTAAAACTGAAAGTGAACTTTGGATAGCTACACTCGATAAAGGGCCAGGGATCTTTAATAAAACAACTCACAAATTTTATTTTTTTAGAGATGACAGCAGCAGGAATTCATTGATTCCGGGAATATCCTGTTCGGCGATACTGCAGGACAAACAAAATAACCTCTGGTTTTCACATGAGAATGGATTATCAAAAATTCAGCAGCGTGAGCAAAGATTTGTTTTCGTACCTGTGAAATTAAAAGAAAATAAAAGCGCTCCCGGATTTAGTGTTTCCAGCATCCTTGAGGATAAAGACGGCAAATATCTTTTTACAGGAACGTCTTTTGGTGATGGCTTACACGTTACAAATAAACTCACAGGCAAAACACAATCTTTTTCTTTTGATATCATGCCGAATGAGGAAAGTAGCCTTATTGTATCAGACATAATACAGGATAGTAAAGACATTATTTGGGTATTGACCCGTGACTATATTTACCAGTTCGATGAAACAAAAAATAAATTGGTTTTATTGCCGCAACCTGAAGGTTATGCAAGTGAAATGCGGTCCAATTATTTTACTGTACTAAGAGAGGACAAAAAAGGAAGAATGTGGATCGCTACAGGACGCAATGGAATTTTTTGTTACAACCCCCTTACAAAAACCTATCGTCATTTTTACAATGATCCTGCAAACAAGAACTCGTTGCCATCGAATGTTACCCAGTGGCTTTCAATAGACGGAAGAGGACGAATATGGGTTGGAGGTTCTCGCGGATGTTTTGGCTATTTCAGTGATGCAGGGAATTTTATTACCCTCGATCAAAACGGTAAACCATCCGGAAATAATTTTGATACACGCATTATAAGTTTATACACTGATAAGAATGGTGATATATGGTCTGCTACAGAAGCCGGGTTATATTATTATGCTGCCGGTGAAAGGGTGCCGCAGCTAAAAAAAATCTATAACGCTGATAATGGTTTACGGGGTGATCTGAGTGCATACGTTTCTGAAGATAATGATGGTTATATCTGGTGTGTTACTGCTTCAGCAATATGTAAAATAAATAACCAAACCGGAAGTATCACTACATTTGGAAAGCTTGATGGAATTGACAAGATCAATTCT
Source organism: Chitinophagaceae bacterium (assembly GCA_036558585.1). Classification (GTDB taxonomy): domain Bacteria; phylum Bacteroidota; class Bacteroidia; order Chitinophagales; family Chitinophagaceae; genus DATBFI01. Next base: position 1,244 of record DATBFI010000030.1, on the reverse strand, counting down.
ATCTGGGGAATGTTTCTTTTTCCGGATGGAAAAATGAGTCTCGTTACTTATGGGGGTTATTATATTTTTGATCCGTCAAAATGTGAAAAAAAAGATATCACTGTCCCGGTTGCCGTAACCTCTTTGAAGATTGATGATAAAGACCAGTTTTTTGAAAACAAAATTGCCGCAGGTGAAAAAATACTTATTCCGGCCCGTGCCAATGTTATCTCTTTTGAATTTGCAGCACTTGATTTTGACAGACCTGATAAACAATTGTATGCCTATAAACTTGAAGGCTTTGATAAAAATTGGGTGATATCAGGACAACGGCGTTTTGCAGGATATGGCAACCTTCCAGGAGGGGATTATATGTTTAAAGTAAAAGCAACAAGCACTCCGGATAACTGGAATGTTCCCGTGCTGGCAATACCTATTCATGTTGTGCAGCCCTTTTACAAAACATGGTGGTTTATATTATTTGTCATTGCATTTATTGTTTTTTCATTATCCGAGTTTTACAGGTATAAAATAAAAAAGCATCGCCAAATACTTGAACTGGAAACAAAAGCACAAATACTTGAAAAGGAAAAGGCGCTTGTGCAATATGAAAGTTTAAAGCAACAGCTTAATCCGCATTTTCTCTTTAATTCTCTCACTTCCTTAAATAGCCTTATCCGTTATGACCAAAAAAAAGCGGGCGATTTTTTGGAAGGACTTTCCAGAATATACCGCTACGTTTTAAAAAGTAAGGACCATGAAACAGTAACATTGGCGGAAGAAATAAAATTTGCGCAAACATTTATCAAGCTTCAGCAAACACGCTTTGATCATGGGTTGATGGTGAATATAAATATTGATAAAGAATTTGACCAGGTCAAAATACCTCCGGTTACTTTACAAAATCTTATAGAGAATGCGATTAAACACAATATAATAGATGATGAATCACCTTTGATGATCGATATATACCAGGAAAATGGTTACATAGTTACGAGGAACAATTTGCAAAGAAAAAATTGTGTTGAAACCAGCAATAAACAGGGGCTTTTAAACCTGAGAACACTTTATCATTATCTAAGTGATAAGCCAGTAATGATAACAGAAAGTGAAACACATTTTTTTGTAAAAGTACCTGCGATATAACAATTGCTCACTTTTTTAAATTGCTCTGACATGAAAGCATTAATTATAGAAGACGAATCGCTTATAGCAAGAGAATTGCAGAACAAAATAGAAAATATTGCGAATGATATAAATATCGT
>DATBFI010000029.1:0-10843 GCA_036558585.1 Chitinophagaceae bacterium | reverse complement strand
ACAGTAAGATTTTCAATATAGGTAGGACGTATGGCTTCGTGAGCTTCCTGCGCGCTTTCGCTTTTATTTTTATATGTGCGTAATTGTATATAATTGTTGCCGTACTGGCCCGCAATCTGCTCTTTGATTGCATCCAGTGCTGTAACACTCAGGTTAACACTGTCTGTACGCATATAAGTGATAAAGCCATCCTCATATAATTTCTGGGCAAGTACCATAGTTTTACTTACACCATAACCCAATTTGCGGCTTGCTTCCTGTTGTAATGTAGAAGTTGTAAACGGAGGAGCGGGAGATTTACGTGCCGGTTTTACCTGTATGTCTTTTATGGTGTATTCTGCGCCAATACAACTTTGCAAAAATTTTTCTGCGTTTTCCGAAGTATTTTGCTTTTGACCCTCAGCATTAAATACAATATTCTTATCATTGATATCTTTTGCCGCAAATAGTGCCTCGATCTTGAAACTGCTTACGGGTTTAAAAGCATTGATCTGTCTTTCTCTTTCTACAATTAATCTTACTGCAACACTTTGCACCCTTCCGGCACTTAATGAATTGCGCATGCTTATTTTCCGCCATAACAGGGGACTTAATTCAAATCCCACAATTCTGTCAACCACACGCCGGGCCTGCTGGGCATCAACAAGATTCATGTCTACCGTTCGGGGATTTTTTATGGCACTTTTTATTGCAGGCTTTGTTATTTCGTGAAAAACGATACGTTTGGTTGAACCAGGGTCAAGGCCAAGCACTTCACATAAATGCCAGCTAATGGCTTCACCTTCCCTGTCCTCATCCGTTGCAAGCCAAACTTCAACTGTTTTTTTTGAAAGTTGTTTTAACTCCTTTACCACTTTTTCTTTATCCGCAGGAACTTTATAACGGGGCTGATAATTATTTTTTACATCAATCCCCATCTCATCTTTTTCAAGGTCGCGAATATGTCCATAACAACTCTTTACAGTAAAATCCTCACCCAAAATTTTTTCAATTGTTTTTGCTTTTGCCGGCGATTCTACAATCAATAAATTTTTTGTCATTCCTAATTAGTATTTTATAAGATCGGTTTTTGCGTACTTAAACTTACCGCTCGTAACAGCCGATCTCTACCAATGGACGGCACTCTTTACCAGAGTTACTGCGTCTACATTGCAATTATAAAACTTTAAAATTCAATTTTAACTCGTGTAAATTCGGGTGCAATATTAAATTAATCATTCAAAACATAAAAAATAGGGTAAGTATATTACCGGAGAGTAAAGGACTTTTACATTGACTTAAAAGCAGGACGGAATGAAAAAGAGAACCAATTATATTGAAATAAGCTAAAATAAAACACAGAAGAAATGGCTGTCAATGCCGTTTAATTTAAGAGCGCCTTGCGCGGCGCAGCTATTTCTGTTTTACGCTCTTGCCTGGTTATTTACCTGAATACATTTTACTTAATGGCATCTCGGTATGCCTTGCCAATATTCGTTAATACTGTTCCGTCGTTAAATGGCAGAGCCCGGCTACTGTCATTCCCTGAATACGCAATTGCATACACGTAACCTCCGTCCTTCCATCCCTGTACCATGCTTCTTACAAGGTCAGGTGAATCGGTATGTATTGAAAACTCGTTGCTTATAACAGGTTTGCCCGTTTTTTTTCTTAAATAATCCGCTACTGATTTTATTAATCCAACGGTATAGGAATCGCCCTCGCCCTTTGTATGCACATTAACATAATCAAGATCAAGTGTTTTGTATGCCGCGATCAATTTTGCAACTTCCTGTCCAAACTCGTCCAGCTTTTCGCCTCTCATAATTTGATCTACATACTTAATATGTATACAGCCGTCAGCAACCTTTATGCCTCGTGCTTTACAAATATTTATGGCGACTCCAAGCATTTTGATATAGTCTTCAATTGGTCCACTATGAAAGTGTTTGTTGGTTGGTTCATTTTCTATTATAGCAATTTCCGGTTTATATTTATCTAATACTTTCGAGAGTAATCTGCGGTACTTAACCATATCGGTAGGAAATGGAACAGGTCCTTCGGAAGGATCATTATAGATAAGGTTCAGGAGGATTTTAAACCCATTATTAAGATACATATCTGCCGATTGATATTTGCCCGTAAAATCCACCAGCGGGATACCCAGTCTTACATATTTTACTCCAAGTTTATTTGCAACCGTAATTTTATCCATTCCAACAACATTGCTTACCGATATACCAAACCTGGTACCACCGGCTACCGCTTGCGTAGCTATACCACCATTAGAAGCGGCACTGACCACATCTTCGTTTTTTATCGAACTCTTTGGAGAAGAATTTACTGCTTCTTTTTTGCAGTTAATTGTAGTGTTGAGGCAGATAATGATAAGAAAAACGGAGGCTAATTTTTTCATGGCTTTTAGTGTTTAAGCTTTAATATAAACTAATCGGCTGAATGCTGCGCATGTTGCTTTGTTTAGCATGTTTAAACAACTGCGGATATTATTATGCTAACCCGTGTTATTTGGCTGAAAAAAAATTTTTCTACTGGATTGGATTTTTATGGATTTACTTTATCTCTTCAATCCGGCCCTGATTTTCGTCTTAAAAACGAACTTGATATACAGGTGAATGGCAGCCCGGGATCGGCTTACGGATTAATGTCTTAGAGTTTCAAAGTTAATTCCGCTTTATTAAACTTTCTAAGTATTGGCGTTTATTATAAAAAAGGTTACACAAAATATCAAAATTCATTCCAACATAAAAGAATTCTTACCATTTTTTTATTCTTTAGCAATGAATTGCCGTATAGAAAAGACTAATACAAAGAGAAGGTTCTCCAATTAATTTCGCATTCATTCTATAGCTTATAATTTTATATTAATTATGGCCGCTTCGGGTAATATTCTTAATTTAAATCGAAACGCAATAAAGAGATTGATGTATAATGAACATAGTAATTCTGGGCTCAGGTAATGTGGCAACAGTATTTGGGCGATTAATAAAAAACGCAGGACACAATATATTGGAGGTCGCGAGTCGGAACGCAGAACATGCCAAAGCTCTTGCCGATAAACTAGGGGCGAAAGCTTTACCCGGAATAGAGCTAATTACAAAAAATGCTGACTTTTATATAGTTGCAGTATCTGATGACTCGATAGCGAATATTGCCAGCTTATTAAACCTGGGAAATAAAATAGTTGTTCACACTTCCGGTGCTGCATCAAAAGCTGTTTTGCAAAAAGCCTCTGATTGTTACGGCGTAATATATCCATTGCAAAGTTTACGAAAGGAAGCAGAACATACACCGGAAATTCCATTATTGATTGATGGCAATACACCAGACGTTATCAAATCTATTATAATATTTGCTGAAACTATTTCGAAAAGAGTAAGTTATATTGATGATGAAGAGCGGATCAAAATTCATCTAAGCGCCGTATTTGTTTCCAATTTTACTAATCACCTTTATGCTCTTGCCGCAGATTATTGCAAAAAAGAAAGAGGCGATTTTTCTTTACTTATACCGTTGATTAGGGAGGTTGCTGATCGCGTTGCAAATTATGATCCCCGAACTGTACAAACAGGACCGGCCGTCCGCTACGATACAGATACCATTCAAAAGCATTTAAAACTTTTGTCCTCATATCCCCGGCTTCAAAAAATTTACTGGATGATTACGGAAAGTATTCAACAATTTCAACGGTAAACAGCATGAATGTTATTGTTAATAAAAATCCCCACCGGAATAATCTGGCAGGGAATTGTTATGAGCAAGCAACCGATCGCAATAGAAGCAACAAAATAAATAATATTTTTTTGAACAAACAAGTGTTAGTTAATCTTGTTTTTAAATTTTTCTAAGATTACCTATATGGTAAAATAAAAGTTATTCAATAAAATACCTTTGCAAACTCCTGCGGGGATATTAGGTTCAAAAAATCGGCTTAGCCGAACCATCAAAAATTTTGCAAATGACATGCACTTACATTTGCACACTGATTTATGAACATACTCGAACTTTTTAAACTGATTACCACTTTTGTTTTTGATGTAGACGGAGTATTAACCGATGGGAATTTATTAGTAATGCCAGGCGGCGCGATGGTTCGCTGTATGAATATTAAAGATGGATATGCTTTACAACTTGCAGTGAAGCGAGGATATAATGTAATTGTAATATCCGGGGGAAGTTCGCCTGAAGTAAAGGAGAGACTAAATAAATTAGGTGTTATTAATGTGTGGATGCAGGTCACAGATAAAAAAACATTACTTGAAGATTTTATACGGCAAAATAACCTGCTGCAAAATGAAATCCTGTTCATGGGTGACGACATACCAGATTATGATGTGATGAATTATGTTGGCTTACCTTGCTGTCCTGCTGATGCTGCCGTAGAAATTAAACAGATATCAAAATATATTTCTCCGTTGCAGGGTGGAATAGGTTGTGCAAGAGATGTGATAGAAAAAGTTATGAAGCTCAGAGGTGACTGGACTAAGGATACACATGTTAAATCGCAATGATCATATTATTTATCAATCTTCATTTTTATTTTACCAATAATTTTTCTTTTTGAAACTCATTGCTGCATTTATAAAATTAATTCGCTGGCCTAATCTTCTTTTTATTGCGCTCACACAATTTCTTTTTGTGTATTGTGTAATAATGCCCGTTTTTGCAAACAGCACGACCAGGCCAAATGTGCACGGATGGAATTTTGTATTAATCTGTTTGTCGTCAGTGCTTATTGCTGCCGCAGGCTATATTATCAATGATTATTTTGATCTGAATATTGACCAGGTAAATAAGCCTGAAAAGTTAATAGTAGACAAGATTATCAAACGACGATGGACGATCTTTTGGCATATTGTTTTCAGCCTTGCGGGAATTGCGATCGGCTTTTATGTGGACTATACCACCCGGATCTGGTTACTTGGATTTTCGAATGCGGTTTGTGTTTTTTTATTGTTCATTTATTCAACATCATTAAAACGAAGATTTTTAATCGGGAATATTTTAATTTCCTTACTTACTTCATGGGTTATCCTGGTTGTTGCATGGTGTGAATACAATCACCTTATTAAAATAAACAGCGGTTTGCCCGCAGACAGAATTCTTCGTGATACATTTTTATATGCAGGCTTTGCCTTCATTATTTCACTTGTGAGAGAAATTGTAAAAGATATGGAAGATATTGAAGGAGATAGAAAATATGGTTGCAAAACCATGCCTATACTTTGGGGGCTAAATGCTACAAAGGTATTTGTTGCGGTTTGGCTGATGGTTTTAACCGGCATACTTATAATCATTCAAATATATGCACTGCGTCTGGGATGGTGGCTAAGCGTTGTTTATAGTTTGATATTGATCATAGCTCCTTTAATCTGGGTATTTAAAAAATTATATTCAGCAAAAACAGTTAAAGATTTTCACAGCATCAGCTCCCTTATAAAATTTGTGATGTTCACAGGAATTTTATCAATGATATTTTTCAAAATTTATTCGTAATATTTTTCGTGCTTTCACAGTTTTTCATTTATTGTTATCTGTTTAACAGGTAAATTGCTCTTATTACTTATAGATCAATAGAAATTAATTTTGATCATGAATAATTAAACCATAAACTACTAAGCGTTAATCATGATCCAAAAAATAATTCTTGCGTCACAATCACCGAGAAGAAAGCAATTACTTGAGTGGGCTGAAATTCCTTTTGAAGTTGTTGTTCAATTTACTGACGAGAGTTTCCCCGGAGATATGGCCATTGAAGAAGTTCCGGTTTATATTGCTAAAAATAAAGCTGAAAAAGTTAAAAGGTCTTTAAACATAACTAACAAGCAAATCCCCATATTAGCTGCGGACACGATTGTTGTGCTGAATAAAAAAATTATTGGCAAACCAAAAGACAGAAATGAAGCAATTGATATTCTTACATCTCTTTCCGGCAATAAGCATGAAGTAATAACTGGTGTTGTAATTCTTACCCAGGAGAATCTTATCTCGTTTGAGGATACAACTGAAGTAATATTTCATCAGCTTACAAAAAATGAAATTGAATTTTATATTGACAAATATAAACCATACGATAAGGCAGGTGCTTATGCCATCCAGGAATGGATTGGAGTAATAGGAATTAAATCTATTAGCGGCGATTTCTATAACGTAATGGGCTTACCGGTGAGCCGGGTAGTAAGAGAGTTAAACAAGTTGGAATAGAATAATTGTATAGCTTAATTCTTAGAATGTGAGAGGTGTTTTGTAACTTACATATAGTTGCATCAATGCAACCGGCTATTTAACCCGAACCCATGAACGAAAAACTTCTTCAATTTATCTGGCAATTCCAGTACTTTAATAAAAATGATCTTACTACCACTGATGGCAGTTCGCTAACAATTATACATCCCGGGCTGTTCAATTGCAACCAGGGTCCTGATTTTTCAGAAGCAAAAATAAAGTTGAATAACACTACATGGGCCGGCAATATTGAAATTCATACACAGTCATCACAATGGCATGCTCACCATCACACAAGTGATGCTAATTATTCAAATGTAATTCTGCATGTAGTTTGGATAAATGATGAGCTGATAGAGACGTCAAATCAACAGGCGCTTGCCACACTTGAATTACAACATCTTGTTCCAAAAGTAATGTTGCAGCAATACGAGCAATTAATGAATGCGAAAGGCTTTGTACCATGCGAACATTATTTGCCCGTTCTTTCCGAAGTTAGCTGGTTGGCATGGAAGGAAAGGCTGATGGCAGAAAGATTACAGCGCAAGGCAAAAGCAGTACTTGTCAACCTGGAGCAGGCGAATAGTCATTGGGAAGAAGTATTTTGGTGGATGCTTGCAAAAAATTTTGGAACCAAAGTAAATGCAGATGTTTTTGAACAGTTGGCAAGAAGCATTCCTGTAAATATTCTTGCCAAACATAAAAGCCAGGTGATCCATTTAGAGGCTTTGCTCCTGGGACAGGCCGGGTTATTAAATAAAAATTTTGATGAAGATTACCCCAGGCTGCTTCAGCGCGAATTTAAATTTTTATCAAATAAATACCAGTTAAAGACAATTAATAAAATACCCGATTTTTTGCGCATGCGGCCTGCTAATTTTCCCACCGTCCGGCTTGCGCAGTTAGCCATGCTCGTACATCAATCCACACATTTATTTTCGAGAATTCTTGAAACAGAGAACATTCATGATCTTCGCAAACTGCTTGATATTACGGCAAATGATTACTGGCATTATCACTATCGCCTGGATGATCCTGTAACATATAAACCTAAAAACCTTGGTAGTTTAATGACAGATAATATTATCATCAATACCGTGGTGCCTATTCTTTTTGCATATGGCATTTATCACAACTTGCAGCAATGGAAAGACAAGGCGATTCTTTATTTAATGCAGATACCGCCTGAGCATAACCTCATTACCAACGAATGGAAACATCATAAAGTTTCAAATGAAAATGCGTTGGATTCCCAGGCACTTATTGAATTGAAAAATAATTATTGCGATTATAAATACTGCCTGAAGTGCGCAGTTGGCAACAAGCTACTTAAGAACATTGTATAGAAAATATTTTCACCGCTTTGGATCATCGCAATAACTAATCTACAAACTTAAATGCATCACCATCAAATAAGCCAAGATCGCTTAATTTAAGATGTGGAATTACGAGCAATGCCATAAAGCTCAACGTCATAAATGGAGCAGATAAGGAGGAGCCAAGCGTTTTTGCCATTTTATCAATTGCAGTATAGGCTTCTGCAACTTTATATCCATCTTCGGTGCTCATTAAACCGGCAACACCCAAGGGCAACACTCTTTCTTCATTGTTGCTCACACAACTTACACCTCCCTTTTGTCTTATTATAAGATTGATCGCTTTTACCAGGCTTGTATCATCAACACCAACAGCAATAATGTTATGGCTATCGTGAGCAACGCTTGAAGCAATAGCGCCCTCTTTAAACCCAAAATTTTTTACAAAGGCTTTTGCTACAGGAGCATTCTTATAGCGATTCACCACAACAATTTTCAAAATATCATTTGCAGTATCACTTATAATATTAGCATTTTCTATTTTAGGTTTCGATTCAAATTTATTTGTAATTAATTGTCCATCCAATGCCTCAATTACAAGAAAGGATTTTTTATTAGTATAGGGTATTGCCAGATCGTCAACTGAAATCTCATTACAGTCAAATTGATTAACAGGATTTGTTTCTATTGATTCAATGAGGGTCCTTCCATTTTCTGCAACCAACTTCCCATCACTATAAGTTTGTATTACTTTGAAGTATTTGAGATCGTCTGCCAAAATAAAATCTGCAGCATCTCCTTCGCGAAGCAATCCAACATCAAGTTTATAATGTTGCACCGGGTTGATACATGCCGCCTGCAATATTTTAAATACATCAATTCCCTTTGCAACAGCTCTCGCACAAAGCTGGTTGATATGACCTGCAACCAAACTATCAGGATGTTTGTCATCACTGCAAAACATGATATTGTTGTAATGATCATTCAGCAGATCAATTAACGCATCAAAATTTTTAGCAGCACTGCCTTCCCGGATAATTATTTTCATTCCATATTGCAACTTGTCAAGTGCTTCTTCTTTTGTAAAACATTCATGATCTGTACTAATACCGGCATCAATATATTTTTTAGCCTGATCACCTCTCAAACCGGGAGCGTGGCCGTCAACCGGTTTATTTAAGAGATGCGCTGCTGCAATTTTTTTCATTACTTCATTTTCCTGTGACAGAACATCCGGAAAATTCATCACTTCGCTTAAATATTTAATTTCATTTTTTTGCAGTAATTTTTTAACATCGTCACTGTTAATTATTGCACCTGCTGTTTCAAAATCAGTGGCCGGCACACAACTTGGAGCGCCAAAGTTAAATTTGAACGGAACCTTTTTGCCATTTTCAATCATGAACTCTACGCCTTCAAGGCCACATACATTTGCAATTTCATGCGGATCGCTTACAGTAGCAACCGTTCCGTGTACTACAGCCAGTCGCGCGAATTCACTTGGAATGATCATGCTGCTTTCTATATGCACATGACTATCTATAAATCCCGGAAGAATATAATTGCCTGATGTTGGTTCTCCGCCATTAATTTTTCGAATAGCTATTATTTTCTTATTGTCAACTTCTATTGCTGCCTTATAAATTTCTTTTCTCCAAATATCCACGAGATTGCCTGTTATTATAAAATGATTTGTCGCCATAGGTTAAACTTTTGAATGATATAAAATAACAGCTAACAAATTAAAATATCAGGAAGCTGTAATTTGCAATAATTAAAGGCAATAATTTGATAGTATTTTGATACAAAATAAAGTAAAACAAAAAATCCTGCGACGCAGGATCTTTGTTCTACTAACTAATTCATTCAAGTGAGAGGAAGTGAGCGTTTTTTAGATATATTGGATTTCAAACGAGATATTCTTTCCTAATCGATATAGTGTAAATGTAACAAACCAATACACCCGTAATTTATTCAATCAGACTTTATAATATCCAAATCGGACACGGGATGACCTATCTGGATAGTTTTCATTTCTTTTTAATCGCAGAATATCTTTATTCAGGTTGGTTCTTATTTATGTTGGGCCTTTTCCTGCCTGTTAAACGAATTGATTGCTCAAGTCGCCATTCGTCGATGATGCGGGGATTGCCCGATAAAAGTTCGTCGGGAACCTTCCATCCCCGAAAATCAGCCGGGCGTGTATAGACAGGAGGTGCAAGCAAATCATCCTGGAAAGAATCAAAGAGTGCGGAAGTCTCATCATTTAAAACGCCGGGTATTAAACGACCAATAGCATCAACAATAATAGCGGCGGCAAGTTCTCCTCCGCTCAAAACATAATCACCTACGGAGATTTCTTTGGTAATAAAATGATCTCTTATACGCTGATCGATTCCTTTGTAATGCCCGCAGATGATCATTAAATTTTCTTTTAAAGAAAGTTGATTGGCAAGTTTCTGGTCAAAATGTTCGCCATCGGGTGTTACATAAATTATTTCATCATATTCATTTTCCTTTTGCAAACTTTCAATTGCATTTGCCAATGGTTCACACATCATCACCATGCCTGCCCCACCGCCATACTGGTAATCATCCACCTGGCCATAACTATTTATTGCCCACTTACGCAAATTATGTGTGCTAACTTTCAGCAATCCCTTATCACTGGCCCGTTTCATAATGCTATGCGTGAATGGACTTTCGAGCAGTTCGGGTAGAACTGTAATGATATCAATATTCATTTTACAAACTTAATAATCAACCACGATGCAGTTGAAATCCTCGCGGTCAGATACAGTATTGTATGTGGAAAATTTATAAATCGGTAAAATCCTCCAAATCCCGTCTTTGTTTTTTTGTAGGTCTTCCAATTTTACTTAAACGTTTTCCTGTATGAAAGGAAGAGGCCTGGAATTGCGATCGTTCTGTTTCTTCTGCCGGAGTCAGATCTATATAATATTTAGTTGCCTCACTGTACTGAACGCGACTATGCAATAAGCCTGTTACTTTTATTATCCATTTACGCGCCTCTGTTTTCACTTCGTATTGATCACCTATATTCACTGCTTTTGCTGCTTTAATAGGATTGCCCTGTAGTTTTACTTTTCCTTTATCACACGCATCTGCCGCCAGGCTGCGTGTTTTAAACAAGCGAATTGCCCATAAATATTTATCAACACGCAATTTTTCTTTTGCTTCAGCCATAATTCAAAATTAAAACAATGACAATGCTAAGTCAACTAAATTATTATTGTATTGATCGAATATGAATAACAAACATCGGACTTGGCGATGTTATATTG
>DATBFI010000028.1:0-5550 GCA_036558585.1 Chitinophagaceae bacterium | reverse complement strand
CTCTTCACAACCTAATTCAACTGTCTTTTCATGCATAATAGCTTTTGTAACCTGATCTTTCGTTGACACCGGAAATTGGGCTGTTGGATAATGTGGCATAGCAACACTTGGTCTGTCACGCACCTGATTTAAATATCCTATTGCACCAGGAATGTTATTCAGTTCGTTTTCACATTCGGCAAGCATTAATAACACTTCTGCATAGCGGATAATTCGCTGGTTATTACCGCCCGGACGGAATTGTGCTGTTGTGTGATCTTGCTTATATATCAGCATAAACTTACGCCAGCTTATTTTTTTTGTTACGCCATTTACAACAGAGGAATTGCCATTTTGATCACCATCTGTTAACACTGCGTTTCCGTCGTCATAGGTATCACCTGTCTGGTAAACGCTCATTGCAAAACGTGGATCTGTTTTGGAAGCGCCGGTCGCTGTGTTTTCAAATTCATTTAAATAGTGATTGGATGGGATCAGGTTGCGCCAGGCCACCGGGCAATATTCCTGATTACGAACGGTATTTTGTGGGGTACCGTTGCCCGCATAGCCCCAATCGAAATTGCTGCCATTGGTATTGTCAACATAGGAGGCTTCAAAAATAGATTCTGCATTAAATTCGGTCTCTTCCAAAAAATTATCTGTGTAATTATCTACCAGGTGGTACAAGCCTGAGTTCACAACCTTTAACAATGCTTCTTTTGCCTTATCATAAGCTCCCGATTGCATATAGACCCTTCCCAATATAGCATTAGCTGCACCCGATGTAGCCCTGCCTCTGTCTGCATCTCCATAAGTGGCAGGAAGAGTATTGGCTGCATCCGTCAGGTCTTGTATAGCTTGTGCATATACCTCTTCTTCAGGAGCTCTCGGTTGAAACTGATCGGGCACTGTTACTTCGGTTGTATATATTGGCACAGGCCCCCATAAAGATACCAGCTCAAAATAAGCCCAGCCTCTTAAAAATTTTGCTTCACCCACACACTGGTCTCTTAAAGCATCGTTGTCTGTTACATTGGGTGCGTTATCAATAACCGTGTTCGCTCTGTGGATCACTGCATACAGGCCATTCCAAACACTGTTCATTACGCTATTTGCGGGATCGCAATTGCCATTTAGTATTTGTGCTCTTGGAACTTCCAATTGTCCGCCCCCTGCAGTCACATCATCGCTTCTCATATCATGAACAAAATACCATTCCCTGCCTACGAGGCTTCCTGAATGAAACATTGCATAAATGGCATTCGTTCCATTTTGTAGTTGAGCGCTGTTTTTGAAGTAACTGCTTAAGGTAGGATAGCTGGGATTGTTTTTATCCAAATCTTTCGTACAAGAAAAAACAATCGCCCCTATAATTACACATACACCTATTATTAATTTATAAAGATTAGGATGTTTCATTTTATGATAATTTTTTTAAAAAATAAATTTAAAAACCAGCCTGTAATCCAAACTGGAAAGACCGTGCCGCAGGATATTGTCCATAATCAATTCCGCCGGTAAGTGTGCTGTTTTTTGATCCTATTTCCGGATCCCATCCACTATAGTCGGTAATGGTAAACAGGTTTTGCGACGAAATATATATTCTGAAACTTTTGACTGCTCCTTTTGTAAGTGATTGCAGCGAACTTTGGGGAATGCTGTATCCTATCATTATATTTTTCAGGCGCAGATATGAACCATCTTCAATCCAGCGGGTTGAAGGACGTACATTTTTATTGGGATCACCGCTGACAGCACGCGGAATATCGGTATTTGTATTTTGAGGTGTCCAGGCATTTAGTACGTTAACTCCTGATCCAAATAATCTTGCCATACCTTCTCTGATAACTCCGATTGCATTAAAAATATCATTGCCTTGTGAGCCCTGGAAAAAAACAGAAAAATCAAAATTCTTATAATTCGCTCCGAAATTCAAGGCATAAGTAAAATCAGGAAGATAATTGCCTATAAAAGTGCGGTCGGCCGCAGTGATAGCGCCATCTCCATCCAGGTCTTTAAACTTCAGATCACCGGGAGCGGTTGATTTTGCCGGATCAGTTCCCGGCACCTGGGTAGGGCTTTTGTTGATTTCATCCTGGCTTTGAAAAATGCCTTCAACTACATAACCATAAAAAGACTGGATAGGTTGTCCGGCTACTGTTAGAGTCATATTATCTCCTCCACCAAAGTCCTGGTCTCCACCGGCTCCTATAGAAGCATTTGGCGTATTAAGTTTCATCACCTTGTTTGTTAGAAAACTGATATTGCCCGTTACATTCCATGTAAAACTTCCCTGTGATTTATTATATCCCGCCTGAAGATCTAACCCATCATTTTTCATCGAAGCAACATTCGCTAATACACCGGCGCCCGCAAATCCAAATGACGGAGGGGTAGGTACATTGAGAATTAAATTATCTGTTTGACGGTGATAATAATCAGCAACAAATGTTATTTTATTTTTGAAGAGCCCTAAATCAACACCAATATTTAATTGTTTGGTTTTCTCCCACTCAAGATTCGGATTAGCAAGCGAACTGTAGTAAGATGCATTACCGGAAGTAAAAGTGTTATTAAAAGGATAAGATCCGGAGGTTGCAACAACTGCTTGCCACGGATAATCATTTGCAAGTATCGAACCCGGGTTAGCAGGAAATATTCCAACTGCATTCAATCCGGTTTCTCCGTACCCTGCTCTTAATTTTAATTCAGAAATGGATTTGGAATTCTTTAAAAAGTTTTCCTGGTCAATTCTCCATCCGATAGAACCTGAAGGAAAAACAGCATATTTATTACCCGGCGCCCATACTGATAATCCATCCCGACGTATGGCTGCGCTCAGTAAATATTTACCGGCATACTCATAATTTACGCGTCCTAAATAGGAGAGTAAGACATTTTCGCTCTTGGTAGAATTTACAGTAGTGTTTGTTGCGCCCGCCAGCGTTTCAATATTTGTTGACTGGTTACCAGTTGCTGTTTCACCATAACTGGTTGTGCCCTGCCGTTCGAATATAGCATCAGCTTTTATGTGGTGAACGCCAAAAGTTTTATCGAAAGATAGTTGCTCCGTGAATAATAAAGTGGTATAATTTGCATGCTGGTCCGTAATAGTGGCAACGGTTGCACTTCTTCCCTTGTCATTATAGATCGGGGTAAACTGGTGTTGAGATATACCTACATAATCGGTTCCAAAAGTTGAACGAAAATATAACCATGGAGTGAAATTTACCTGCGCATAAACCGTACCCAGTACTTTTAAAGTTTTTTGAGTGATAGGATAGAGTAATAAGGCATCTTCAACCGGGTTGGTTGGGTCTGCTCCATCAAAACTGTTTTCTGCATTTCTATAACCGCCTAAAGTAGTAGGATCTTTTACAGGAAGATATGGCAGGCTTCTTATTACATTCACCAGTTTTGTCCTGTTGCCGGCGCCATTACCCGCTGTATTGTCTATCATTTGTTTTGAATAAGACAGGAAAACATTCTCCCCAAACGTGAAAACTTTGCTGATAGTATGTTCAGAATTTATTCTGAAATTTCCCCGTTCAAAACTTACACCTTCTCCAATGCCATCATCTTTGAAATAACCACCTGATGAGTAAAAACGCGAAACATTATTTCCCCCGCTTACAGACAGGTTTGTTTGGGTAAGCATACCATTTTTGAAATAAGCATCCTGCCAGTCTGTATTTGTCTGAGCATAAGTTTGGTTAGCGCCTTCATAAATTGGTTGATTAAAGTTAGCATCTTCCAGACGAGGGGGCTTTGCAATACCGGCTGCTCCGTTTAATGCTCTTTCGTACTGAAGGTATTGAGTGGTATTTAGCAGGTCAATCGTTTTCCATGGACTTTCTGTACCGATGTATGTGTCAAGGTTTACATGAAGCGTTCCATCTCTTTTACCTTTTTTCGTTGTTATAATGATAACACCATTAGTAGCCCTTGAACCATAAATGGCGGCTGCGCTCGCATCTTTTAAAACATCAACCGATTCAATATCTCTTGTATCAAAATTGGCAAGATTAGATGTAGGAAATCCATCAATTACATAAAGAGGATCAGAAGCATAGCTTATTGAGCTAATGCCTCGTATCCTCACAAGAGGAGTTGTTCCCGGAGGCCCGTTATTCACTACAGTTAAACCTGCCACCCTGCCCTGTAAAGCCTGTGCAACGCTTGTGACAGGAAGTTCATTAATAGTTTTACTGTTAACCGAGGAAACAGCGCCGGTTAATGATGCTCTTCTTTGTGTGCCATATCCCACAACAATTACCTGTTCCAGTTGTTGATTAGAAGGAGTTAATGAAATATTGAACTCGGTTTTATCGCCAACAGTGATCTCCTTTGTTGCAAAACCGATGGAACTTATTACCAGTACAGCATCGGAAGAAGCTGTAATTGTAAATGCACCATTTTCATTTGTCAGCGTTCCTTTGGGTGTTCCTTTTACCGTAACAGATACCGACGGCAAAGCCTTACCATTTTCATCCGATATGGTACCTCTTACAGTTTTTTGTGCAAAAGCCACAAGCTGACTTATAATGAGTAAAAAAGTTAAGAGCACAATGAGATAATGTTTCTGCCTTATACAATATAATCGTACAGGTGTACGGTTCATGCTCATTAAATTCATAAGAGTTTGTTTTAATTGTTAGAAGTAATGACCAAATCTCTGCTCTGTTACGTCGTTGTAAACTGTCAAGTGGTGAGCATCCACTTACTATGACAACTCATTGGCTAATTAAACTTAACATAGCAGTGGTTATATAAATAAGTAATTGCATGTTTTTTTTATGTACAAGCTTTTACATCGCTGCCCTCACTAGCTTTTTTTAACTTCAAGATCAAACGTTAATCGATTTATTTTGCAGCTTTCAGTAACGAAACCGATTTCGATGATTAAGCTACCGGTTAGCTGCCTGGTTTTGTTTTTAAAAGGGAATAACGTCAGAAAAGTAATCAGTGAACTGGCTTAGCAACGATATATAAACAGTTCTGTTTTAAGAAGAAACAGCATTGTTATGTTATGATTACCGTACCAATTTCGGAGTTTTTTTTTAAAAAACGCAACCGATTGCGAAATTTTTTTTGAAAAAAATTTTTTAACCCTGTAATTTCAGCAATGAAATAATTATATGTACAGGGAAAAAGAAGTCACCATATACGATCTTGCCAAGGCGCTTAAAGTATCACCTACTACTATCAGCCGCGGTTTGAAGGATCATCCCGAAATCAGTAAAAACACAAAAAAGAAAATATTTAATCTGGCAAAACAAATGGGATATCGCTCCAACACTTTTGCCAGTAATTTAAGAAAGCAGCACACACGTACCATCGGAGTAATTGTTCCCCGCCTCAACAGTTATTTTGTGGCAACAGTGCTTGGAGGCATGGAAAAAGTTGCAAATGAAAAAGGATATAATCTCATCATTAGTCAATCACTGGAATCTACTAAGAAAGAAATAGCAAATGCCAAAACAATGTTCAACAACCGGGTTGATGGTCTGTTGGTTTCACTCGCATTTGATACGTCTGATATTCATCATTTTAATGATTTCATCAAAAAAA
>DATBFI010000027.1:0-5816 GCA_036558585.1 Chitinophagaceae bacterium | reverse complement strand
TTTCTGAAGGCCAATTTAGAATTAAAGAGCTTTCACATAGGGCAAAATCTGTTTTATTAGAAGCGATGGAAATTGAGACTTCTGCATGTATCACTCAAACTGATTGGGAAACATATAAAATCTGCAATTGGGAAGAACGGGTTGAAATGGAAATACCTGTTTCATTTGGTTCAATTGCCTTCCGGCAATTAGAAAAGGAAAAGAAAGCAGGCAACAGACCGTTTATTGTACCCGATGCAGCTTATGATGAAAAAGCGGGATTGATGATATCAAAAGCGACGCCTGCATTATATAAAACCTACGAATTTATTTAGTTAACCATGATCGCAAGTAGTATAGGTAAAAAATTCTTGTCGGAGTATAATCGCAGAAAGAATTTAAATTATTCTGCAAAAGAATTTTTTGAAAAAGTTTTCTATCCGCTGTTTTACGACCACCCAAAATATTTACAATGGATAACAAACTCTCCTTTTGTACAAGGCATTCGTAAAGGAGCTTATCCTACACAGCAAGAAAGAAAAGAAAAATTTACGAGGCTCATAGAAAAGTTATCGTCACAACGTCCTGATGCAAGCATTGCGATTGGTTATCCTTCCTTGGATGAAATTGCAACTACATCCGGACAGATTACAAATCTTAAACTTCCATTAAAAGAAGATGATTATTATGCCTCATGGATTGGAGGCGGTTTAGGTGTTGGAGTTCAGGGAGGATACTCTATTTATTTTGAAGAACCTGAAATTTTATGGAAGATACATGAAGGATGGAACGTTTATCGAGAACATCTGAATAATTTAGATAAGCTTCGTCCAAATCAAATTGAAACGTGGAATGGACAATGGATTGTTCATTTTTTGCAGGAAGACTATTCATCGTCCTTGCTTTTCTCTCCGTTTGAAGCGACTAAAGATGGAGGATTGGAAGTGCCAACTCAACGTTGGACAGAGATTCTTCTTTCAATTGCAAATAATATTTCAGGTAGAACTTTAAATGGTTATGTTTTTAATTTAGGTCAAACTAATACAACTATCGGTTTCATTCCATTCAATTTGCCACAACTCAAAAAACCAGTACAATTTTATATTGACCTTTTTGGTAAAAATGAATATCTCGACAATGGGAAATTAATACGTTCACTTTACGGAACACGATTTGGTTTCGCGGCTGCTTGTGAAATGGGTGTGATTGGTGTGAGAGCATTAGAACCAAAAGATCTTCGACAATATATGACAGAACAATCAAAAAAAGTAAGACTGCCTGATTATTCAAGAGCTGACAACGAGCAACAAATTTCTTTCAAAACATATCAAACCTGGTTATTAGCTATGCTTGACAACAAACAACTTTGGGATAAAGCCAATGAGGCTGCCCAAGCTTACATTCAATATGAAGGTGAAGCAAAAAAACTTACAACCAAAAATTTTCGATTAGTTGAAGAAGTATTTGATTCAACATCTAAGCGAAAGTTCATTGAAGAGAATATTCCTTTATTGAAAGCATCTTCAATAGCAGCTTCGGCAATAAACAAACTTGTTGAAGAAATCAATTCAATGCCTGAAGATAGTTTTAAGTACTTCCTTACATTAATTAAATTCAGATATAGTTTTATTAAATCACAAACCAAATAACAATTTATGAATCCATACATTTATTTACGCGGATTAAAACATTCTGAACATACCGTTTTTGGTGTGGCTGACGGTCAAAAATATTATTGGGATAATCAATTTCAAAGGCAAGTTGCATATTCAAGCGGGCAACAAATAAAACGTTCTATTTTAGAAGCTATAACATCAGCACTTAATGAAGTACCAGCACCGGTTACCTTTTATCATGAGGCGGCTAAAAAAGAAAATAAAACAACTATCTCTGAAAAAGAAGTAACAACACCTGGTGATCCTCGACTTGCTGATCAATTGTTAGGTGGATGGATGATAGCAAACGCCGGGGGAAACAATAGAACTGTCAAAAGAAGAAGTCCTCTATCAATATCTGCAATGAGACCGCTTCATCCTTTGCTCGGGAGTATACAATCTGAAAATATTTCTTTCGATAGAAGCGACCGTCCTGATTTGCATAAAGTAATTGTCAGAGACACCAATGGAAATCAGTTATCTGAAGAACAAATAGCACAGTTATTAAGCGGTTCTGACAGAAGTTTAAGAAGAAAATGGATACAAGATAATAAGCGTACTTCCGGGTTATTTATATATGATGTGGCTATTGATTTGCGAACATTATTTTGTGTTTCGCTTAATCAATTAGAACCAGAGCTTTCTGCTGAAACAATCAATCAATTAAAACAAGATGGCTGGATAGAAACAGAAAATACTTTCGGAAAGTGTTTAATAGCACCGGAAGAAAGAAGAAAAGAAATAATTCCTGCTCTTGCATACGCCTTGATAAATTGGAGAATATTAACCAATCAATCAAGAACGTTTAGTCCAATGGAAGTGCTTGCAGTTGCTATTAGTCAAAATGCAAATAAAGTTGCCCAGGCAATAAGAGCAAAGTTGATTGAAGAAGGTGAAAAACCAATCGCAAGACCAATTGTAGATGATACAATTGATGATGTAAATGTTTATGTTACTTTAGTTGGTGCCGGATATTTTACAACTAATGTTGAATCTGCAGATGCTTTAGAAAGTGCTGAAAAGAAATTGATTAAGTTATTAGAAGCTTTTGACTATGAAAATCAGTTAGCAAAAAAATAAGAATCTTCCTCCTTTAGCTTAAACTAGTATGCTTAGAATTCAAAGAGTTTGGACCTCTTTATTTGAAGAACCTTTACAAAAGCAGGCAAATCTTAATAGAAAGATCATACTCTTGCAATGACCCTCACCGCCACTCATATCAACTACTTCCACATCTGCCATCGTAAACTTTGGCTGTTTGCAAATGGCATCAATATGGAGCACACCTCTGAGACTGTAGCTGAGGGGAAGTTCATCGGCGAAACTACCTATCCGCAACGTCCCGGGAAATATTCAGAGATGGAGCTCTCCTCCTCTCTTGGAGGGGGCTGGGAAGGAGCTGGTAAGATTGATTTTTACGATGCAAAAAATAAGATCATTCATGAAACAAAACGCAGCGACAAAATGGAAACTGCGCATGAATGGCAGGTGAAATATTATATATGGCTGCTGGAACAAAATGGCATTGAGGGAGTGAAAGGCATTATTGAATATCCCAAACTGCGTGAAACAAAACAGGTGGAATTATCTGCTGATGATAAGATATATCTTCAGCAAATTGTAACGCAAATAGAATTATTAATACATGCAGAAACTTGTCCCGAACGGATAAATAAGAAGTTCTGTAAAACCTGTTCTTATTTTGATTTCTGCTGGGTGGAAGAAGCCCCCTGACCCGCCCTTGCCATAGCTGTGTGGCGGGCAGGCCTGAAGGGGAATAATAAAAACCCTACCCTGAAAAAGGAATATCATGTAAAGGGAACTTGCAAGAGACAAGTTAGTGAACATCGCATTGGTGCGGAGCGAACAGAAACCTGAAGTGTGCGACGCAACAAAGTTCAATAGTATTACAACAGCTAAGTACAAAAAACTTATTCAACATATACAATCGTAAATTACAAACGAAGCGATCATATCATTTTATAAAATACTAAAACTCCCCTTTAGGGGGTGGGGGCAATATGCGTAAATCCTACTACCTTTTCAATCCAGGACGTTTAAGCAGAAAAGACAACACACTTAAGTTTACTCCGCTCGACGAAGATGGTAATGAAGGCACACCAAAATATATCCCGATAGAGAGTGTTGACAATCTATACACTTTCGGCAGTCTTGATGCCAACAGCGCCATGTACAATTTTTTGGGAAAAGAGCAGGTGAGCGTGCATTTCTTTGATTATTACGA
This sequence comes from Chitinophagaceae bacterium, assembly GCA_036558585.1. Lineage (GTDB taxonomy): Bacteria > Bacteroidota > Bacteroidia > Chitinophagales > Chitinophagaceae > DATBFI01. The sequence continues at coordinate 1,937 of DATBFI010000027.1, read as the reverse complement.
ACATTACACCGGTTCGTTTATGCCAAAGGATTATTTGCTATCGGGCAAGGTATTAATTGCACAGGCAGAGGCTTATGCAAAACCAAAAAAGCGAATAGCTATTGCGCAAAAGCTTGTGGAGGGCGCAGCGTTTAATATGCTCAAGAATCTGCGTTATTATAACAATCGCGATAAGGATACGCTTGAACAAATTGAACGCATTGAGGCGCTGATGTTGCAGATACCGTTTACGCAGGATATAGAAACGCTAATGGGCATTGAAGGCAATATTCGCATCAGTTATTATGAAGCGTTTAACATTATCATCAAGGATTTTGAAATGGGCAACCGCACAAAGCAGCCGCCGTCTAATGAAGTAAATGCTATGGTGTCTTTTGTAAACAGCATGTGTTATACGCTTTGTCTTGATATGATCTACCATACACAGCTTAATCCTACGATCAGTTTTTTGCATCAGCCCGGTGATCGCCGTTATTCACTAGCCCTGGATATGGCAGAAGTATTCAAGCCCGTGCTTGCTGACAGGCTTATATTTTCATTGCTCAATAAAAAACAGGTGCAGCAATCCGATTTCGATAATAGCCTCAACCGGTGTTTGCTAAAAGATTGCGGCCGCAAAACCGTAGTAAAAGCATGGGACGAAAAATTAAATGAAACCATTAAACACAGGTCGCTTGGCAGAAGCGTAAGTTACAAGCACCTGGTAAAGCTGGAATGTTATAAGCTGAGCAAACATATTTTGGGTATTGAGGAATATAAACCATTTAAAGCGTGGTGGTGAGATAATGAGTAATAAGTAATAAGTAGAATTGTTATGGTACCGGCTATTTATTTTTATGGCATCGTCCCTTGCGTCGCATTTCTTTCATCTGTGGTACATCTGGCGACAGCGAAGTCAATTAAATTGATTTTACACATATTTTATTGCCTGTTTTTTTTGTAAGCGCCTATTAACAATCACCAATTAACTAATTAACCAATCAACATGTATGTTATTCTTGTTTACGATATAGAAGAAAAAAGAGTAGCAAAAATGCTAAAACTTTGCCGCAGGTATTTAAACTGGATTCAGAACAGTGTGTTTGAGGGTGAGATGAGTGATGTAAAGCTAAAAGAGTTAATTCATGAAGCAAAGAGGATAATGGATGAAGAAAAAGACAGCATCATCATTTTTAAAAGCCGGCAGGAAAAGTGGCTCGATAAAACGATAATAGGTAAAGAAAAAAATGCGTTGGACAATGTATTGTAGTCGTCGGAGTGCAATTATTGTAAAGAAAAACGAGAGGGAAAATCTATTATTTATCTGAAATATTCTATCGGCGGGCGTTTTTATCTGTTGTCGTACTCTGGTATAAATCTTATTATTACCGATAGACTGCAAAAAAGCAAATAATCGCGTATTTTTATTTGTTGAAACATTTGTAAATACTGACTTTTTTCAGCCGTTATAAACGGCTTGTAATTGTATCATTGAGGAATTGAAATCACCAGGCCGCTACAGCGATATCAACAAATTTGACTTGTAATTGTATCATTGAGGAATTGAAATCAGGTAAAGGCGGTGGCACTATAACATGGGTAAGACTTGTAATTGTATCATTGAGGAATTGAAATATGCAGCTTTCATCAATCGTGTAAAGAGTGTGAACACTTGTAATTGTATCATTGAGGAATTGAAATAGATATGCACTTTTTGGGATGTTGACGAAAAGCGACTTGTAATTGTATCATTGAGGAATTGAAATGTGGCACGTCCGAAAGCATGGGGGCCGAAAAGTATCCTTGTAATTGTATCATTGAGGAATTGAAATGGTAATACACCGGAGGACTATTTTGGTCATAAGTTACTTGTAATTGTATCATTGAGGAATTGAAATGATTAGCGAGATAATTTTTTTGCGCATCAGAAAGAGGCTTGTAATTGTATCATTGAGGAA
>DATBFI010000026.1:0-16904 GCA_036558585.1 Chitinophagaceae bacterium | reverse complement strand
ATCGTCGTTGGGATGCAAGAATTTTTCCTTATCATTTAATGAGCCGCCATTATTAACATGTGCCCGATAAGCGATCACTTCATTCACATTCATGTTGCTTTGTGTACCGCTTCCTGTTTGCCACACAACGAGCGGGAACTGATCATCCAATGTGCCGGCAAGTATTTCATCACATACCTGTGCAATAGCATCACATTTTTCTTTGGGCAAAACGCTCAGTTCGAAATTTGTTAAAGCAGCTGCCTTTTTTAAATAGGCAAATGCCTGGATGATAGGTTTTGGCATCCGGTTAATGTCCTGGGCAATTTTAAAATTATCAATACTGCGTTGTGTTTGAGCGCCCCAGTAAACATGGGAAGGAACTTTTACTTCGCCCATGGTGTCTTTCTCTACGCGATAGATCATAAGGTCAATTTTGAACGGCAAAGGTAGGATGGGATCGCAGATTTTTGGTTGCAGATTTCAGATTTACAATAGATTCATTGGCAATTGTGTTTGATCATCACTGCAAACTCATCACTGCCTGCTGTTTACTGGCCAATGCTCATTCATTCTTTTAATGTACGTTTGAAAAAAATTACCTCTGAAAAAACAGCATAAAATATTATTGAACTATATAATCGGCCCCCTGCTTTTTCTTACTCTCTCTGTTTCCATTTATTATAAGGTTAGGAACCAGGCCAGCCTTCAACAAACGAAAAATATATTGCATGATGCAGTTTCCGGCAACAACATCTGGATGATAACATTGCTGATTGTGTTAATGATTATAAACTGGGGCATCGAAGCAAGGAAATGGCAGGTGCTTGCTTCCCGTGTAGAAAAAATTAATTATTTCACCGCATTCCGGGCTGTGTTGTCGGGTTTATCGCTCTCATTATTTGTACCAAATGGTATTGGTGATTACGCGGGAAGAATAGCCTTTATGCATGAGGGAAATCGTTTACGCTCTGTTACGTTGACATTGATTGGCAGTATGGCGCAGCTAATTGTTACTTTATCTGCAGGTTTATCCGGATTAGTTTATTTGCGAAACCATCCCTGGAAAAATGCAGAAGTGCTGCAAGGCCTTTCCTTGTTGTGGGTAGATGGCATTATGTTTATGATTGCAATGGGTATAATACTGATGCTTTTTATTTATTTTAAATTGGGATGGCTTACTGTTATGTTTGAAAAAATACCCATTGTTTATAAATACAGATTCCTGGTTGAAAAGCTGGAACATATCAGCAGGTATGATTTAACAAGAATTTTGTCACTTTCCCTTATGCGTTTTTGTGTATTTATCGTTCAGTATCTCCTGATGCTGCATATTTTTAACGTTGAGTTATATACAATCGATGCTGTTTGCACTATTTCTGTTCTTTTTTTAGTACTGGCAATTCTACCGACCATACCCGTAGCAGATTTAGGAATGAGAGGTGAGGCAGGCTTGCAACTTTTTGGGATTCTTACCTTAAATAAGATTGGTATTGTTGCAACGACGGCAGGGATATGGCTTATTAATCTTATTATGCCCGCTGTGGCAGGAAGTTTGTTTATATTGGGAATTAAATTATTCAGAAACAGGTAAGGTGAAGAAATTTTTAACCATCGTTGCTACATTTAGTTGGATAACACTTTCGGCCGGTGATGATTTTTGTGGTCTTCGTAATACTGCATTTAACGCTGGCGAAAATCTTACCTATAATGTCTTCTATTCTGTTGCAGGAATATATGTAAATGCGGGGACTGCTAATTTTTTCCTAAGTCTTGATAAAGTAAACAATAAACCCTGTTATCATGTGGTTGGCGAAGGCAGATCCAACTCAAGTTATGACTGGATATTTAAAGTACGTGACAGGTATGAAAGTTACTTTGATACGGCGCACCTGCAGCCCCTGAAATTTATAAGAAATGTAGATGAGGGCGGGTATAAAAAAAATGAGAACATTACATTTAACCAGCAAACCAATACTGCCATTACCAACGCCGGTGTTTTTAAAGTACCCAATTGTGTACAGGATGTATTAAGTTCTATTTATTATGCACGTAATATAGATTTCAGCAAGTATAAGGTTAATGATAAAGTACCTTTTGACATGTTCCTCGATAACGAGGTCTTTCATCTTTATATCCGGTATCTTGGTAAAGAAACCGTAAAAACAAAATATGGCCGGTTCAGGGCTATTAAATTTAAGCCATTGCTTGTAAAAGGGACCTTGTTTGAAGGGGGTGAAAATATGACCGTATGGGTAAGTGATGATCCTAACCATATTCCTATCCGCGTGGAAAGCCCGATTATCGTGGGAAGCATTAAAGTAGACCTGATGCAATATCGCGGTCTTCGTTACCCGCTTAGTTCATTAATAAATTTTAGGTAACCTGATATGGTCTTAGCACGCAGCAATTCACAATTATATTTTACCCAACACATACATAGCAGAAAGCGTTGGAGTATTACTTCCTCCTTTTTTCTCCAGTGTTATAGCAAATGCCTCTGCATCAGGAATATTTTTCATTTTACATAAGCCATCGCATTCGTCAATTACACCGGCATCAACAGGTTTACCGTTCACAATTGCCCAAAGTTGATATTGTTTGCCGGAAGGAGTTGCGTCCATTTTTGTAGGTAACAGGTAAACATCTTTTGTTTTACTGTCCCAGTAAACTGCTGCGAGATTATTCTCTTTACCAGGAAGTCCCTTCAATGTAATTACCCGAACATCTGGATTTTCAATTACCCGCATACTTTGTTCAAGATTATTTATCCGTGTGCGGAAAACATCATTATTGGCTTGCAAAGAATTACGTTCAGTAAGAAGTGCCTGGTATTTATTGTTTACAGATAAATAATTATTATAGAGAAACACATTCAACACAGTGCTTGCAATCAGCAAAATAACAGAGGCAGCAGCGAAATATCTTATAATAGAAATGCTTTTTGATCTCCCGGTATCTACAGTTAACTGCACTACTGGAGTTTGCGCCTTTGCAAATTCAGTTGTAAGGGCAGACATAAGTTTTTCTTTTACCTCCGGAGGGGGCGCAAGAGCATCCTGGAAAGCCTGTTTTTGTATAAGCGCTTCAAATTCTTCAACAGCATTTTTTATATCCGCATGTTGCCTGCAAAGCATTTCCAGCTCAGTCGCTTCTTCAGTACTGGCCAGGCCAAGCACATAGCTTTCTATTATGCCACTTTCTATGTATGCTTTCGTATCCACTTTATTGTTTCATCAATTCACGTAATTGTAATAAGGCACTCCTCAGCCTTGTCTTTACAGTTCCTAGAGGCATGTTTAGCGTTTTGGAAATCTCATCCTGTGTAAACCCCTGGAAGTAGGAAAGTTCTACCAACACTTTATACTCTTCCTTTAAGGAATGAACCAGCTTGCGGAGTCCTATTTGATTAATATTGGTTGCTATGCTGCCACCCTTTTCATATACGGCTTCTGTTAGCTCACGGTTTTGCTGAGCCTTCTGATAGCCTTTGCTGCGCAACATGTCAATAGATGCGTTGCGGGCAATATTCATCATCCATGTAAATAACCGGCCTTTTGATGCATCGTAAGAATCTACCTGCCGCCATATTTTTACAAACACTTCCTGCAATACATCATTGGCAAGTTCTTTATCGGGAAGAATGGACAAAATTATGCTGTACAGCGCGCCTGAATAATGATCATATAAATAACTGAAAGCAGATTGCTCACGCTCCTTTAGCAACATGATCAGGTCAGTTTCAGTATATTTTTGTATTTCCGGCATTTTACCTGGATGGCTGTAAATTTATTTGAGTGTATGTTGCAAGATGTAACACTTTATCAACTTCATTGTGGCACGCTCCCCGAACGATAGCCCGAGTGGGTCATTTGGCAGGGCGTTCAGCCGTGCAGGCACCAGCTTCCATATTCAGCAACTGCTAATAGTCAATAATGAATAAAACACTTAAAATATCACCCAATTTATAAAATCCAAAATCGCAAAATTTTATTCTTTAGCTTACCAATTGCTCGTAAGCAGCTGCATCCATAAGCTTATCAATATCTCCGGGATCATTGACGGATAATTTCACCATCCACCCTTCACCATAAGGATCGTTGTTAACTAATTCAGGTTGTTTTTCAAGCAAAGGATTAAGCACAAGAATAGTACCGGCAACAGGCAGAAACAAATCACTTACTGTCTTAACTGCCTCTACTGTTCCGAAGACCTCTTCAGCATTCATTGCTTTGCCTATAGAAGTAATATCAACATATACAATATCACCTAATTCTTTTTGAGCAAAATCAGTTATACCAATCACAGCGGTTTTTTCATCCGTCATTTTTATCCATTCATGATCTTTGGTATACTTTATACCGGAGGGGAAATTCATAAGTGCAATTTGTTTTACAAATATTGATTAAAAAATTTAATAAAACCAATAGAGTTAGAACAGCTTTCATGAAACGCTAGTTCAGCATTTTCATTTTCATGTGCACATTCTGCAGTGGCCTGTCGTTTGCATTACAGGGAACTGAAGCGATCTTATCAATCACATCCAATCCCTTTATTACTTCCCCAAACACGGTATAGTTCTGATCCAAAAAAGGTGTACCACCGATTGTTTTATAAATATTTCGTTCGGCAGTTGTATAAGTAAAGCCGGGATTATTTTGACGCACAGCACATTCCATTTCATTTAATGTAGTGTCATTATACTTTTGACCCTGAACAATATAGAACTGGCAATTGCTGCTTGCTTTTTCCGGGTTATTATCCCGCGCAGCGGCCAATACTCCTCTTTTATGAATTAAATTATTTTTGAATTCTGCAGGTATACGTTCTCCGGGCGCTTCACCGCCGCCTAGCATTACAGAATCAGGTGCGTTTTTGCTGCCTGGGTCACCCCCTTGTATCATAAAGTTCTGAATCACCCGGTGAAATAAAAGACTGTCGTAAAAACCTTCCTGTACAAGCTTTATAAAATTATCACGATGCAGTGGGGTTGAATCATATAACCTGATTACCATTGTTCCTGAATCAGTAGCCAGTTCAACTAATCTTCCCGTTGCAGGTGTACTTGTCTCTTGAATAGCTGTAGTTTTAAGTTTTGCTTTTGTTGCTTTATTTTGAGAAAATGATGACTGGACAAATAATAATACCGTAAAAACGAAAATGATTTCTTTCATGTACTATTTTTCTTTTTTTTTAAAATCCTTGTTTATCGAAGTAAAGTAAAATATGGTCCTTCAAAAAATTTTCCTGTTCAATTAAATTTAAAGAGGGCATTTCTTTTAACTGTTTAAAGTGAGGCCACCCGTCTTTATCATGATATTCCAGTTGATAATAATTACTCTGCGAAAGAACTGTACAAACAGCTACATGCATCAGGTCCTGCTTTTGTTCTTTTGTTATCTTTTGTTTTATAAAACCGGTTTCGTGCATGCCAATTAAAAATAAAACAGCTTCGAGGTCAGGCTTTTTACCAAACCGCTCTACAAGCTTTGCTTCAAGATCCCACCAACGCTGCTGCAGATCGTCATGAATAAACATAGAGCGCAAAGTTAGGGGTGAAGCAATTTTCTCTGGCGATTTCAAAAAGTATTATAAGCTCTTTCACTTTTGTGCTCAAGAAAGTTTGCCACATTCTCTCGTAACCCAAATTCCTTATCCCTTGTTCATTTCATCTGCTACCTTTGCCGCAAATTTTTTTGCATGTTACAGGTAAATGTATTACGACAAAAAACTGATTGGGTAAAAGAAAGATTAGCCGTAAGAGATTTCAAACAACTTGAATTGGTTGATGAAATTGTCGCATTAGATGATGAGCGAAAAAAATTGCAGGCAGGGTACGATTCAGCACAGGCAAAAATAAACAGCGCATCCAAAGAAATAGGTAACCTGATGAGACAGGGGAAAAAAGATGAAGGTGAAAAATTAAAGAACGAAGTTACGGGTTACAAGTTGCAGGTTACAAGCTTAAATGAAAAAATGAACACTGTTGAAAAAGCATTGCACGAACGACTGATACAGTTGCCCAACCTTCCAAATGAAAAAGTACCACAGGGAAAAACGCCAGAAGAAAATGTTGTAGTAAGAACCGGCGGCGAAGAACCAGCATTACCTGCTAATGCAATGCCACATTGGGATCTTATAAAAAAATACAATCTTGTAGATTTTGAAACCGGTGCAAAAATTACAGGCAGTGGTTTTCCATTGTACAGGAATAGGGGAGCAAAGCTGCAACGTGCGTTGATACAATATTTTCTTGACTATAATACTGCCGCAGGCTACGCGGAATACATTCCGCCATTTATGGTAAATGAGGCTTCTGCTTATGGAACGGGTCAGCTGCCGGATAAGGAAGGACAGATGTATCATATAACTGAAGACAACTTTTACCTTATCCCAACCTCAGAAGTTCCACTTACCAATATTTACCGCGATGAAATCTTAAAAGAAGCTGATCTGCCAATCAGGATGACGGCGTACTCACCCTGCTTCAGAAGAGAGGCAGGAAGCTTCGGTAAAGAAGTGCGCGGTTTGAATCGTGTGCACCAGTTTGAGAAAGTAGAGATCATTCAAATTGTGCAGCCTGAAAAAAGTTATGATGTGTTGGAAGAAATGGTAAACCACGTTGAAAAATTAGTTCAATCACTTAAGTTGGCTTATCGTATTGTAAAACTTTGTGGCGGAGACCTGGGCTTTACCAGTGCATTTACTTATGATTTCGAAGTTTACAGCGCTGCTCAGAAACGCTGGCTTGAAGTAAGCAGTGTAAGTAACTTTGAAAGTTTTCAAACAAACAGGCTGAAGTGCCGATATAAAGACACGAATGGCAAAACACAACTGGCACACAGTTTAAACGGAAGTTCACTTGCATTGCCGCGAATTATGGCAAGCTTATTGGAGAACAATCAAGTTCAGGACGGTATCAAAATTCCTCTTGTACTGCATAAATATTTTGGAGCGGAGATGATTAGTGAATGATGCTGGGAGATGCCAGTATCAGCGCGTGTCTCAGTTGCATTGACTCATTTACTATTCGGATCTTCTAAGAAACCATTCAATGATTATTACCATGATTGAAACAAGTGACATAACGGGAGTTCAATTATGCACAAAACCCGGAAGCAAAAATCAACAGGGATAATTTATGATTGAAGCCAAACAATATTTTTTTAATTTTCCCGGAAAGAAAAAAATAATAAATTCAAATCAACATTATTTACCCAAACTAACTTCTATGAAACAAAAGCTTACGTTCGTCTTTTTTTGCACAATTTCCATATTATTAATTCAATGTAAAAGTGGTCTTGTAACAATGAACAATAGTTGTTCCAATTCTATACAACAGGGGCAGGCTGCAAATAAGGCAGGCAATTACAGTAACGCATTGGACCTGTTCAACGGGGTGTTACAAAAATGTGATGCTTATGACGCAAAAGAAAAGGGCTATGCAGGAAAAGCTGCTGCATTGAACGGTATGCAGCAATACAATGAAGCTCTGGATGCCGCCACCAAAGGACTTACAATAAATAAAACAAGCATTGATAATCTTTTTGAAAAAGCTAATGCTGAACTTGGCTTAAAAAGAACCTCTGACGCCAAAGCCGATTTTAACACCATTATTGATCTTACCTCAAAAAATCAGAATGTTAAAGACAGGGCAACCATCTATGCAAAAATGGGAGAGATAGATTTAAAACAAAATATGTATACTGATGCAATGAATAATGTGGAACAGGCTCTTGCTCTTGATGCAAACAACAGCGATTTTTATATGTTACGCGGCGATATAAAGGCAGCGCAGCAACAATTTGATGATGCTAATGCGGATTATAATCTTGCCATGTCAAAAGGGAAGGACGATGCTGAAGTTTGGAAAGCAAAAGCCATCACTTCTGTAAAATCATATCAAAAAAAATATAGCACTATGAATGCAAATGAATTGGTAGCAAAAATGTCCTCAACAGAAAAGCAAGGGCTTTGTTCCGATATTAAAACCGCAATGTCTAAAGGTGTAAAAGATATGACGCTCGATTTATTACAAAGCGCTGTTTGTAAATGATTTTTAAATTTCAAATGATGAAATGAGCCAAAAAACTTTTTGAACAACTTACCAATTGCAAGGATTTTATGTGATCCTTCACTGAAAGTCCATGCGGGCAATTACAAAATCAAAAAATATACACATGAAAAAAATACTGTTTATTTCACTATGCGTGCTTATTGTATTTCAGGCTTGTAAAAGCATGAACAAAACACAAAAGGGTACCGCGGCAGGTGCAGCAGTCGGCGCAACGGCCGGTGCACTGATCTTTAAAAATACAGCGGCCGGTGCTATTCTTGGAGCTGTTATAGGCGGAAGTGCAGGTTATGCTATTGGCCATCACATGGATAAACAGGCAAAAGAGATAAAACAAGCTGTTCCCGATGCACAAGTTGAGAGAGTAGGTGAAGGCATTCAAATGACTTTTAATTCCGCTTTACTGTTTAAAATAAATTCTGCTGACCTTGGTGATTCTGCAACAGCAAATCTTGATAAGCTTGCCGGTGTTTTTGTAAAATATCCTGAAACAAATATTCTTGTTGAAGGACATACAGATAATACCGGGACGGATGAATTTAATATGCAGCTTTCAGAAAAAAGAGCAAAATCTGTGGCGGGCTATTTACAGGGAAAAGGCGTGCCTGTTGAAAGATTTACCATAAAATGGTATGGAGAAACACAACCAAAATTCCCCAATGATAGTGAGGCCGAGCGGGAAAAGAATCGCCGCGTAGAACTTGCAGTTTATGCAAATGATGATATGAAAAAAGAAGCGCAGCAGGGTAAGCTTTCACAGTAATCATCCTTTTTTATTTAATGATATACGAAAGCCGTTCACAATGACGGCTTTCTTTTTAAATTATTCTATTTTTCAAAATTTTGAACTCAACTAAACAATTTCTGCTTTCATGTTTTTTTGGGCTTTTTTCCTTTCTTCTTCATCAAGTATTACTTTACGCAAACGAACGTGTTTAGGTGTTACCTCAATACATTCATCCTGCTGGATATACTCCATACATTCTTCCAGTGTCATTTGAATTTTTGGTGCAATGCGGGTTGCATCGTCACTGCCACTTGCACGCATGTTGGTAAGCTTTTTTCCCTCTGTAACATTTACCACAAGATCGCCTGGCTTAATGTGTTCTCCAATGATCTGGCCGATATAAATTTCTTCGCCCGGATCAATAAAGAATGAGCCCCGATCCTGTAATTTATCAATTGAATAAGCCGTTGCCATCCCCTGGTTCTTAGAGATCAGCACACCATTGTTACGACCGGGAATTTGCCCCTTCCATGATTTATATTCATTAAAACGATGAGCCATTACGGCTTCGCCTGCTGTATTGGTGAGCATACCAGACCGCAGCCCTATTAAGCCTCTCGATGGAATTTCAAATTCAAGATGCTGCATTTCGCCTTTCGTTTCCATTACATGCAATTCACCCTTTCGCTGTGTAACAAGATCGATCACTTTACCACTGTATTCTGCAGGTACATCAACAACTAATGTTTCGTAGGGCTCACATTTTTTACTCTCACTATATTTTACCAAAACCTGTGGCTGGCCCACAGTTAATTCATAGCCTTCCCTGCGCATTGTTTCAACTAATATACCCAGATGCAGGATGCCACGCCCGTAAACAAGAAAACTATCTGCACTATCTGTATCTTCTACACGCAATGCAAGATTTTTTTCAGTTTCTTTCATGAGGCGGTCACGCAGGTGACGGGATGTAACAAACTTCCCGTCCTTACCAAAAAAAGGAGAGGTGTTAATGCTGAACAACATACTCATGGTCGGTTCATCAACACTTATTACAGGCAGTGCTTCGGGGTTTTCTACATCAGCGATAGTGTCGCCGATATTAAAATCTTCAAGGCCGACAACAGCACAAAGATCACCCGCCATTACTTCTGTCACTTTCTTTTTACCCATTCCTTCAAACACATACAATTCTTTCACTTTTAATTTTTTTATGATCCCGTCAGTTTGGATCAAAGCGACCTGCTGATTTTCTTTTATTGATCCGCGGGTAACTTTACCAATCGCAATTCTTCCAAGAAAAGAAGAATAATCGAGTGACGTGATCTGCATTTGTAATGTGCCCTCACCTGCCTGTCCGGCAGGCAGGCTCACTTTTGGCTCAGGAATATATTTTAAAATTCCATCGAGCAATGGAGTTATGTCTGCTAAAGGTGTTACAGAGTCATTTCCCGTAGGGACGGATTCCTGAAACCAACCATTTTTTCCGCTGCCGTAAAATGTGGGAAAATTCAATTGTTCTTCCGTTGCATCAAGGTTGAAAAATAGTTCAAATATGGCATCATGCACTTCATCGGGTCTGCAATTTGGTTTATCCACTTTGTTGATTACAACAATCGGCTTTAAGTGCAGTTGCAATGCTTTTTGCAATACAAACCGTGTTTGAGGCATGGGTCCTTCAAACGCATCAACAAGCAGCAACACACCATCAGCCATTTTTAAAACGCGTTCCACCTCTCCACCAAAATCACTGTGCCCCGGCGTATCAATCACATTTATCTTAATGCCTTTATAAGTTACTGCGGCGTTCTTGCTAAAAATAGTAATACCACGTTCCCGTTCCAGTTCATTGCTGTCCATGATCAGCTCACCTGTTTCCTGGTTCTCACGGAACACTTTTGTAGCATGAAGAATTTTATCCACGAGTGTTGTTTTACCATGATCAACGTGAGCTATAATTGCTATGTTACGAATATCCATGCCCCTGATTCCCCTAAAGGGATAATTTAAAATTTGTTAGTAATAAGCCTCCATTTTTCTCTCCGCCTTAGGCAGGGATGGGGCAATAAGGGTGCAAAAGTACGGAAATGCAATGGGATAAGGGGAAGAGAAGAACGAATATTATGGTACAGGCTGCCGGAATTCTGTTAAGTTCTTTGTTGTGTCACATGTCTCATCCAAACCCATCAAAATATTTGTACTGTTTTGCTTTTTATGCAAACAAGCACTTCGCTTGAATTTTTAGCCGTATCTTTTTCAGGAGCGAATAACAATAAACCAGTAATATTGAAGACAGACTTAAAAATTCCATTTATTCATTTTCACATTTCAGTTATGCTCACTTATCTCGAACAAATAAAATCAACTGTAAATTTTTTACAAAAAAAGGGCTTTATGCGTGCCGGTGTTGGGGTAGTATTAGGCACAGGCCTTGGAGAACTGGTACAATATATTAATGTGAAATATAAAATTGCGTATGAAGATATTCCCAACTTTCCTTTATCAACAGTTGAGTTTCATAAGGGCAACCTCATTTATGGGGATATTGGCAATACGAGCGTGATCGCTATGCAGGGTCGTTTTCATTATTATGAAGGTTATTCGTTTCAACAAATTACTTTTCCTGTTCGGGTCATGAAGGAACTTGGTGTAAACTATCTTTTGCTGAGTAATGCTGCGGGTGGTATTAATCTTAATTTTAAAAAGGGCGATCTTGTATTGATCGAAGACCACATTAATCTTCAGCCAGATAATCCTTTGCGCGGATTGAATGATGCAGCGTATGGTACAAGATTTCCTGACATGAGCAGGCCTTACGATAAATTTCTCAGTTCACAGCTCGCCGTTCATAGCTCACAGCTAAATATAGATCTAAAAAAAGGTGTTTATGCAAGTGTGATGGGTCCCAATCTTGAGACCAAAGCCGAGTACCGTTATTTAAAAATAATCGGCGCAGACATGGTAGGCATGAGTACAGTGCCGGAGATAATAGTAGCTAATCAAATTGAGTTGCGTTGTGCTGCTGTTTCTGTGATCACTGATGAATGCGATCCGGATAATCTAAAACCTGTAAACATCGGGGAAATTATTGAAGTGGCGGGGAAAGCGGATAAAAAACTGAGTAATTTATTTGCAGAGACGATTAAAGGATTGGAAGTAGCGAATAATCAGTAACAAGTGCGTATTTGCGATTTGGCTATCTTTTACCATTCATACTTACACAGAGATCCAAAAAGCAATTAGCTGGCAAAGAGCTCCGACTATTATGCCACTATATATTTCCAGGTTGTTATGATCTGAAGCAATAAATCTTGAGGTGCAAATAAGACCAGTAATAAGAAACCCGAGCGAAATATCTGCACCCAGGTATGTTTGATAATAAAAACAGGTAAGCAGGATAAAAATAATTGCGCCTCCAATACCCATTGCATGCATGCTTATTTTGAAAAAATTATTTAGCATCATACCAGGGATGGTAGCAAAAAAAATTCCGAGGAAAAAAAATCTTAAGGCAAAAGGCTGGTCGGAAAAGTTGCGGCTTAGATACCACATCCACCAGTAAAATATCATGGTAATAACATATGGAATTATGCGTTCCTTCTGAGTTCTAAGAAAAATACTGTCGATGAATTTAAGCCGCCACAAAAGAAACACAGAAAATGCAGGAAAGAAAGCTGTCATCCAGAATACGGTGAACTTTCGGAAAAATAAACCTATGGGCGTTATGCCTGCAAATTCAAAAGGAAATCTTAACACGAGCCATAAAAAAATATAGGTTGGTATAAAGAGTGGATGAAAAATATAGGAAATAATTTTTGCAATTACCCTCAAAAGCAATGGTTGCCTGGGAACGTTTAATATTTGTTGCTCCATAAATATAGAATGATGAATTGCAGAATTACATGATAAAATCAATTCCTATAGTTCTTTACGTAATCTGGCTACCGGGATATTCAGCTGCTCACGATATTTTGCTACTGTACGTCTTGCAATATTATAACCTCTTTCCTGCAGTAATTCAGTAAGCCGTTCATCGCTTAGTGGCTTTTTCTTGTCTTCGCCTTCAATAAGATCACTTAGGATTTTCTTTACTTCACGTGTGCTTACCTCTTCACCGGTGTCGGTACTTAACGATTCGCTGAAGAAAAATTTTAAGCGGTAAGTACCAAATTCCGTTTGTACAAATTTGCTGTTGGCCACACGGCTTACTGTAGATATATCAAGCCCGGTCATTTCAGCAATATCTTTCAGGATCATGGGTTTCAGGTTAGTTTGATCACCCGTTAGAAAAAATTCTTTTTGGTAATTCATAATGGCATCCATTGTGCTAAGCAACGTGTGCTGGCGCTGCCTTATCATATCAATGAACCATTTGGCAGAGTCGATCTTTTGTTTGATAAAAAGTACTGCTTCTTTTTGCCGCTTATCTTTTTTGCTACCCTTATCATACTCCCTGAGCATGTCCCGGTAACCCTCACTTATCCGCAGATCAGGAGCGTTTCTTGAATTCAATGTCAGTTCAAGTATGCCGTTATTGTTTACAATAAAAAAATCGGGGACAATATAACTTTCAGCTTTATTTATTTCGCCAACATTACCACCGGGTTTAGGATTTAAACGAATAATGGTGCCGATTACATCTTTAAGATCATCATCAGTTAAATTAAGTCCGCGCTGAATTTTTTCATAGTGCTTTTTTGTAAACTCCTCGAAATATTTGTCAAGTACCAATACAGCAGCAGAAACATCCTTACCTTCTGAAAGTTGCCGCTGCAATTGAAGCAACAGGCATTCCTTTAAATCCCTGGCCCCGATTCCCGGAGGATCGAATTGCTGGATTTTTTTAATGATGGCTTCAATTTCTTTTTCGCTTGCCTCCACATTCTGGCGAAACGCCAGGTCATCTGCAATAGATGAAATTTCCCTGCGCAAATAGCCATCATCATCTATACTTCCCACTATTTGTTCAGCAATCTTATAACTCTTCTCATCCAGTGACAACATGCCTAACTGGTCGAGTAGTAAATCATGAAAAGTTGTTTCGATCTTATATGGAACTGTTTTTTGTTCATCCATTTCAGGATAGTTTTCATCCCTCGTTCTGTAATCAGCGATCTCATCATCTCCTTCACTAACATAATCACTAATGTCAAGATTGCCGTATTCATCGGTATTTCCTTCCAAGTCATACTCATCATTTTCAGGAACTTCGTCATATTCCTCTGAATTATTATTTATTTCAAACTCATCCTCATCGCCTTTTTCCTCTTCACCCACTTCTAATGCAGGATTTTCTTCAAGCTCTTCTTTTATCCGTTCCTCCAGATGAGCAGTGGGTATTTGCAACAGTTTCATTAACTGAATCTGCTGCGGCGATAATTTTTGTAAAAGTTTTTGTTGTAAAGATTGACTTAATGCCATGATTTTATTACATCCACAATTCTATGTCTTAAAATATTAATAACGGTTTATTTAGTTTTAGTTTATACTTTAATCATTCGCTTACAATGTATCTATTCTATTCTTTTCTTTTCCTTTAGTTCTCTCACAAATAATTCTCATTTCATCATTCTCATTTAACGCAGCAATATTATTACCGACGCCGTAAATTTACACACAAATACACGTTACATAACTATGAAGAAGATTTGTTTCTTTGTGAATTTATTGCTAATACTGAGTATATCGGCTTCATCACAGTTACGTTTAGATTCTACTACAATTAAACGCAAAACATTTAATGATAGTATTATATGTGTGGCCTTTCGTTTGCCTGCAAACTTTTACTCCTTAAACCTGGGCTTTTTTTGCAGAAAAGATTTACAGGTACAAAATGCAATTAAAATGCCATTACATTTCAGGCTTGGAAGTGTTGCTTATTGTGATGCATTAGAGGGGAAAAATAATTCACATCCATAAGAGAAGTATTCAAACTAATGGCAGGAACCGGAAGCCTTATGGCAGAATATCTATCAATAAAGATAGTTTGTGTTTGATATTATCAATAAAAGCCGGAAGGGACAAAAATTAATAGATAATTTCTTTATTATTTACAAATAAAACCAATTCTTTTTTCTCTGATGCTTCAACTCTGCCTATAATTTTTGCATCAATATTTAATTGCTTTGATTCATTAATCATTTTCAGCGCAGTATCTTCATTTGTAAAAATTTCGAGGCGATGACCCATGTTAAATACCTGGTACATTTCACGGCTGTCGGCTCCCGAATTTTTCTGTATTAATTTAAATATCAAAGGAGGGTCAAACAAATTGTTTTTTATAACACGCAATGGACGGGGCAAATACTTCATACATTTTGTCTGGCCCCCGCCGCTGCAATGAATGACGCCATCTATCTCATTAAAATATTTCTCCAATATTATTTTCATTAGTGGTGCATAGGTGCGGGTAGGACTTAATAAAAATTTACCAATATCAGTTTCGCGTTCTATGGCATCGGTCATTTTATTTTGGCCGATGTATATCACCTCTTTATTTAATGCAGGTTCAAAAGTCTCCGGATATTTTTGTGCATAATACTTGCTTAGTACATCATGTCTTGCACTGGTTAAACCATTACTGCCAATTCCGCTGTTGTACTCATTTTCATAAGTTGACTGCCCATCACTCGCAAAGCCAACAATTACATTCCCGGGTTTTATCCTGCTGTTGGTTATAATCTTTCCCTTTGGCCAGCGGGCGGTGATCGTTCCGTTTACAGCGATTGTTCTTACAACATCACCCACATCTGCTGTTTCTCCTCCCAGGTAATAGATATGAATTCCGAAGGCTTTTAGCTTATTAAAAAAATCCTGCGTACCATTGATTACCTCTTCGAGCACCTCACCCCCGATCAATGTTTTGTTGCGGTCAATAGTAGAGGAGAATAAAAGATTATCATATATTCCAACACACAATAGATCATCAAGGTTCATTGCAATTGCGTCCTGCGCAATTCCTTTCCATACACTACTATCGCCTGTTTCCTTCCAGTACAGATATGCCAGTATGGTTTTGGTGCCTGCACCATCAGCATGCATAACGTTTACAAAATTGTTATCATTGCCAATATAGTCAGGATATATTTTGCAGAAGGAATATTCATATAGACCCTTGTCCAGCTTTTTTATGGCTGTGTGCACTTCTTCCTTTTGCGCAGAAACACCGCGTTTAGAATATAATGACATGAAAATTCCCGATGTATTTATTTAACTTTTTTAAACTCAGCTTGTACCATTTGCTCCATCATTCATGGCATTGCCTTCCAGGCGAATACCTCAATTGAAAAATATTTTAACGAGCAAAGTTTACCGAACATTAATTATTACAAAAGTAATTGATGAAATAATGAGGCAATTTATTAATTTAAGTAATTGCCTTTAGCCTGCCGGTTTTATATTTGCGCCACTTTATGCAGGTTCATCGCAACATATTTAACCTCCCGGTTTTTAAGAATGCTGTTGTTACTATTGGTACTTTCGATGGTGTGCACACGGGTCATCAACAAATTATTGCACAACTGAAACAAGAGGCTACTGCTATTAGTGGTGAAACTGTTATCATTACATTTCATCCGCATCCGAGAAAAATTGTTTCGGAAAAAAAATTTTTAATTCTCAATACACTGGAAGAAAAGATCCATTTGCTGAAAGAGAAGGGAGTGGACCACCTGGTTGTTGTTCCTTTTGATGAAAAATTTGCGCACCAAAGCGCCGAAGAATATGTTACAAACTTTTTATTTGAAAAGTTTCATCCGCATACAGTAATTATCGGTTATGATCATCGGTTTGGAAAGGACAGGCAGGGCGATTACCATTTGCTGGAGAATTATGGGAAAAAGTTGGGATTTACTGTAAAGGAAATCCCTGAACATCTGCTGCATAAAGTAATTGTAAGCTCCACAAGAATTCGTGAAGCACTAATCGTCGGTGATGTCGCTACAGCTAATGAGTATCTGGGATATGATTACTTTTTTGAAGGTATAGTTGTTGACGGAGATAAGCTGGGCCGGCAACTTGGCTATCCAACAGCTAATCTTAAGATTGAAGACCATGAAAAATTAATTCCCGGCAATGGGATATATGCGGTAGTTATCGAGTTTCCAGTTTCCGGTTTCCAGTTAC
>DATBFI010000025.1:0-11084 GCA_036558585.1 Chitinophagaceae bacterium | reverse complement strand
AGCAAAATTCCTAAAAGTGCCAAGGTGCAAAAAGGAGATACGGTGCTTACGAGCAATGTATCAGAAAAACTCAGTTTCCCTCCTGGTATCATGGTGGGCAGGGTGTCAGAAATAAGCACCGATCCGTCCAGTAATTTTTATACACTTAAGGTAAAATCTGCAACAAATTTTTATACGCTTCAATACGTTTATTTAACAGATAACCTGTTGTGGGAAGAACAAAATTTACTTGAGGAAAAAACACCAAAAGATTAATGAGCGGTCTTCTTAAAAATACTATCCGTTTTATTTTTTTCATTCTTGTACAGGCATATATACTTGATAAAGTACCACCGCTGCACGAGTATGTAAAACCAATATTATATTTTCTCTTTATCCTGTGGTTGCCATTCAGTATGGGCCGGAGCTTACTAATGATTATTGCTTTTGTATTTGGATTATGTATGGATTATTTCACCGGTACACCAGGTTTGCATTCAATCCCCTGCATATTGATTGCCTATGTGCGTCCTTTTCTCCTGAACATTTTATTGCCACAGGAAACAACGGAACTCAGCTATGCAGAGCCGAGTCCTAAAAGCTTGGGAGCGGCTCCATACAGTATATATGTGCTCATACTTACTTTTTTGCATCATGCATGCCTCGTATTAGTTGAATGGCTTCAATTTGGTGATTTTATTTTTTTCATAGGCAAAGTGGCAGCTTCCACAGCAGTAAGTTTATTATTAATTTTTATAGCGGAAATGTTGTTTACCCGCAAAGGAAAATACAGAACCAATGCGGCTGTATAATTACTTCTTCATCAATTCTATTCATTGCTTGTACTAATCACCCGCTATACTCTTTTTTTGAACTTTTTTATGAAGCTCTGCTGTCTCGGCCAAAGCAGCAGACCCATACCACGGGTGTAATTCCATTTCCAATTCACCTGCTTTTACTGCGGGGTCTGTGGCTGTAAGTTCTTTCGCTTCTTCAATGGTTTCAACATTGAAAATAAAAATGCCTTCAATTTTCTGGTCATCAAGAAATGGACCTGCTACAATTAATTTGCCTTCATTGGCGAGGCGTTGAATGTTTTTCAAATGAGCCATTTGTAATTGTACTCTTGCCGCTGAATCCTTTACTACTGTGGGACCTGTTTTTAAAAAAGCCATTACATACTTCTTCATGCCATAATCGTCAGCTCCAAGTTTTCTGGCCAATACTGAATCGTAATTGGTGTTGTTTTGAGACAGCGAATTGATACAAATTAATACGCTCAGGCAGATAAGTGTATACTTATTCATATTCATCTATTTCGCTAAATATAATCACGAAATAAAAATGATAGCGAAAATATTTATGCACGGTAAGTAGCTTCTTTAATTTATTAAAGTATTATAGTTAATGGCCGACGGCCTGCAGGATAGATTAATCATTTAAACAATAAAAGTGCATACTCTTTATGCACTTTTATTTGGCGGGCAAACTGTTCCTTTCTTAAAAATTTTTTATTCATTTCTTCTGCTGTCCAATCACAGTTACGGCTATCTTCTCCTATTTCTGGCTATCATTTAATTACGCGTTTTCTTTATTCCATGCATTTAAAATTTTTGGCTATTCTTAGTTGCGCCATACCAGCAATTCCTGATCATTTCAAATCATGTTGCCCTTACTCTCGCCTCTATGACCGATGTTGATGTTTCTGTTCTAAGTTGCCTTGAGTTTCATCTTTTTAAATACTTCCTGTCATTGTACCTATGTCAAATTATTTGCCAATACTTTTAATCATAATGGTTTTCCTAGATCAACAAAAATTTCCCCAAATAGACATAATATGATGAAAATTTCTACACAAAGCAGCTAACTACATAAAGAAGAATGTGAGAAGAATTTTTTACGCAAAGTTTCCTTGACCACAAGAGGTTTTACATATTTCTTCGATACTGACCGCCCACTTCATAAAGGGCACGTGTGATTTGGCCAAGTGAACAATATTTTACAGTTTCCATGAGCTCTAAAAACAAATTGCCATTGTTTATTGCTACTTGCTGTAACCGCTTTAATGCTTCGCTGCTTTTGGTTTGATTTCTTTTCCAGAATGCCTGCAGATTTTGAATTTGTTGTTCTTTTTCTTCTTTTGAACTGCGAATAACCTCGCCAGGAATAATAGTGGGACTTCCTTTTTTATTCAGGAACATGTTTACGCCAACAATAGGGAGTTCACCTTTATGTTTAAGGCCTTCATAATATAAACTTTCTTCCTGGATCTTATTGCGCTGATACATTCTTTCCATTGCACCAAGCACACCACCACGGTCTGTAAGACGGTCAAATTCGGCAAGCACTGCTTCTTCTACCAGGTCGGTCAGTTCCTCAATAATAAATGAGCCCTGGGTAAAATTTTCTGTTTTTGCACTGCCAAGTTCACGATTAATGATAAGTTGTATGGCCATTGCACGACGAACACTTTCTTCTGTAGGGGTGGTGATGGCCTCATCGTATGCATTTGTGTGAAGTGAATTGCAGTTGTCATAAATAGCATATAGAGCCTGCAGTGTAGTTCGAATATCATTAAAATCAATTTCCTGTGCATGAAGGCTTCTCCCTGATGTTTGTATATGATACTTCAACATCTGGCTCCGCTTGTTTGCATTGTATTTGTATCTCATTGCTTTTGCCCAGAGACGACGCGCTACTCTTCCAATTATGCTATATTCTGCATCCATACCATTGCTGAAGAAAAAAGAAAGATTGGGCGCAAAATCATCGATATGCATACCACGACTCAGATAATATTCAACATAAGTAAAACCATTGGCCAGCGTGAAAGCCAATTGTGTAACAGGATTGGCACCGGCTTCAGCAATGTGGTACCCACTTATGCTCACGCTGTAAAAATTGCGTACTTTATTTTGTATAAAATATTCCTGAACATCGCCCATTAACTTTAAAGCAAATTCTGTAGAGAAAATGCAGGTGTTTTGCGCCTGGTCCTCTTTCAGAATATCGGCCTGCACTGTTCCACGAACCTGTGCTAAAGCCTCCCCTTTAATTTTTTCATATACCTCTTTTGGTAATACCTCATCGCCGCTTAAGCCCAGTAGTTTTAATCCGAGACCATTATTTCCTTCGGGCAACTTTCCCGAAGCGGATTGATCATAGTAAGCAGGTTTTGTAAGCTGCTCAAATTTTTGTGAAATAATTTCATTGACCTTTACCCAATGTGCGTTACTCTCGATCCATTTTTCACATTGCTGATCAATGGCAGCATTCATAAAAAATGCGAGGATGATGGGAGCGGGGCCGTTAATCGTCATGCTTACAGAAGTTTTCGGATCGCAGAGGTCAAAACCACTGTAAAGTTTTTTTGCATCATCCACTGTAGCAATGCTTACACCGCTGTTACCTATTTTGCCATAGATATCAGGACGATAATCAGGATCTTCACCATACAGGGTGACAGAATCAAAAGCTGTGCTTAAACGAATAGCGGGCTGGCCAAGCGATACATAATGAAAGCGTTTATTGGTGCGTTCAGGACCACCTTCCCCCGCAAACATTCGTGTGGGATCTTCACCCTCTCTTTTTAAAGGGAATACACCAGCGGTAAAAGGAAAATGGCCGGGCACATTTTCCTGGGCCTGCCACCTGAGAATATCTCCCCAGTCTTTGTATTTAGGTAAGATAACTTTGGGAATACGAGTACCGGATAAACTAATTGTAAACATTGGCTGCCGGATTACTTTGTCCCGAACATTGTACTCATAGTAATCTGCTTTGTACGCGTTAAGTTTTCCGGGCCAGTTTTGGATAAGCTTTTTACTTACCGGGGTCAGTTGATCATAGTAATAATCGAATTGTTTTTGTAAGGTGTTTATTATATCCTCCTGAACAATAGAATCTTTTTCGCTTTGTTCTTTAAAAATTTTTATCGCTCCCTGCAGCTGGTATAATTTTGACGCTATCAAAGTTTGTTCTCTTACCAATTGATCATAGCCCCGGTTATTTTCGGCTATTTCGGCAAGATAACGAACACGTTTTGGCGGAATAATCTGGCTTTTGGTTGTAGTATTTTTTAAATGCGGATGACTTTCAGTTCTTCCAAAATTTGATCCCGTTTTTCCTTCAATGGTAATCATTAATTTCTCAAACAGTTCATTCACTCCCTGATCATTAAATTGTGCTGCAATGGTTCCTATTACTGGCAGTTCTTCATCTTTTGCTGTCCAGAAACCATGGTTGCGTTTATATTGTTTGCGCACATCATTTAATGCGTCAAGAGCGCCAGCCTTATCAAATTTGTTGATGCAAATAATATCTGCATAATCCAGCATATTTATTTTTTCAAGTTGAGATGCTGCGCCATATTCCGGTGTCATTATGTATAAACTCACATCGCAATAATCGGAAATAGATGCATCGCTTTGCCCAACGCCTGCAGACTCAAGAATAATAAAATCAAATCCCGCTGCTTTGCAAATATCAATCGCCTCCTGTACATGTGAACTTAGTGCAATATTATCTTCTCTCGTTGCAAGACTGCGCATATAGGCACGCGGATGTGAGATAGAATTCATACGAATACGGTCGCCTAATAAAGCACCGCCTGTTTTTTTTCTCGAAGGATCAACAGAAATCACCGCAATGGTTTTATCACTAAATGAATTTAAAAATCTTCTCACAATTTCATCAGTTACGCTACTCTTGCCCGCTCCGCCTGTACCAGTTATTCCTAACACAGGAATTTTTATTTCTGCTGGCCGCTTACCCTCAACTATCTGTCGAATATTATTTTCAGCATTTGTGATTTGCCTTGCAATTTTTCTTACATCTTTCACTTCGCCCAACGTCATTGGATTTTTAAATTCGCCATTTCCATTCAAAGAATAATCGCATGCACGGAGAAGGTCTTCTATCATCCCTTCCAATCCCATTTTTCTACCATCATCGGGACTATAAATTTTAGTGATACCATAATTCTGAAGCTCTTCTATTTCTTTTGGCAAAATAGTGCCGCCACCTCCTGCAAAAATTTTTATATGTCCGCATCCGTTCTCCTCCAGAAGGTCTTTCATATATTTAAAAAACTCTACATGGCCGCCCTGGTAACTTGTAATAGCAATTGCCTGGGCATCCTCTTCAATTGCGGCCTCTACTATTTCTTTCACACTACGGTTATGACCCAAATGAATAATTTCAGCACCTTTGCTTTGCATGATTCTACGCATGATATTAATGGCTGCGTCATGACCATCAAAAAGACTGGCGGCGGTAATTATTCTTATTTTATTTTGTGGTGTATATGCCATGGAGATGATTTGGACTTTTGCAAAATTAGTGATTTAATGACCTTGTTAACATTTGTTAGTTTTTGGGCTCAGTCTAAAACTATATAATTCTTATGAGTGAAAGATTTATTAACACGCTAGTTTACGCGGTTAATTTGTTGCTTCAAATTTTTGTTCTTTCGATCAATTCAGCTTTAATAGTGTTACTCATTTTAGATTTGCAACTTATTTCTACAAAATGTAAGTCTGTATTTCTACTAATTCGATTTACGGGGCAGGTGTGCATAAATAAAACTTTAACTTTATAAAGTCCCTGTTTATTTTCAAATTACAATTGTTATTAAGATATCTTTTGATTTTTTAATAAGCTAATCTATGCCGTTCAGATATTTAGTGTCGAAAAGCAACAAGGCTTTACAAACGCTTAGTTCCGCCACCGAATCCCTTATTCTTACCTGGAAAGAAATAGCCGCATTATTTGGTTTACAAACCGATATTTATAAAAACCCTTTACACAAACCGTTATTAAAACCAGTAACAGCTGTGCTTATTGGCGCAGGACACAGAGGTAACATCTATTCGGATTATGCATTGCTTCACCCTGACGAACTGAACATTGTGGGGGTTGCGGAAATACATGCCCTGCGTAATGGGTTATTTGCCAGAAAACATAGTATTCCTTCATCAAAAAGATATTATGCGTGGGAAGATGTTTTTAAGAGAGAAAAATTTGCAGATGCCGTTATTATTGCTACTCCAGATAAGGTGCATGCGGGGCCATGTATAAAAGCGCTGGAAAAAGGATATGATGTGCTTCTGGAAAAACCGATCGCCTGCACTGAACAGGAATGCAGGCTGATACTAAATACAGCTAAGGCAACAGGAAGAATCGTAGGTGTGTGCCATGTACTTAGATATTCACCTTATTTCCGCCAGTTAAAACATATAATTGATTCGGGAACAATCGGCAATATTGTTAGCGTACAACATTTGGAGCCTATAGAATTTGCCCACATGACACATTCCTATGTTCGGGGTAACTGGCGCAACAGCAAAACTACTTCACCCATTTTACTTGCAAAATCCTGTCATGATACAGATATTCTCCGCTGGCTGATAAATGAACCTGCAGAACATATACAATGCTTTGGGGGTCTTCACTTATTTAAATTAGAAAATGCGCCTCCGGGAAGTACTGAGAGATGTACTGACGGATGTGCTGTGGAAAGCCAGTGTCCCTTCTCTGCCTTACAGATATATTATAGAGATAGAAAGCGACTATATGTTTTTGATTTGCCAAAAGATTCCAGAAAAACGGATAAGCTTATTCTTAAAAAATTGAAAACAAGTAATTACGGAAGATGTGTTTATAGGATGGATAATGATCAACCCGATCATTTGACAGTAAATATTCAGTTTAGTAAAAATATTACCGCTGCATTTTCTATGGAAGCCTTTACTTCTTATGAAGGCAGATGTACAAGGGTTATGGGGACAAAAGGAGATATTGTTGGCGATATGGAAACATATACTATTACTGATTTCAGAACAGGAAAGGAAACTACATGGTCATTAAAAACAGACTTTCATGGCGGTGGTGATCACAGGCTGGTGAAAGACTGGGTGCAGGCAGTTGGTCATCAAAATCCTGAGATACTTTCCTCTACAATTGCTGTCTCTGTAGAAAGCCATTTAATGGCATTTGCCGCTGAAAGAAGCAGGTTGAATAAAACAATAGAAAATGTAAGTGTATAAATTATCCGGGATGGCGTTTTAATTCCGTGTATTGTGTAAGCCAGAATAAAAATGCCCTTATCAGGGCAACATCTTAGTAGTAAAATTTATTCCTGCATATAGCGCTTAATGTGATATGCAGGAATAAATGTCTTAAGACAATTACATCATAAAAATAAAATAACAAATTAAACCATAGTACACTATTAAAAGCATAAGCAAATTTCTCCGGCTTTTACGGCGGCTAAATTTTTTTATGCCGTGCATTTGCTGAATTACTTCTTCAGCTTCAGAATTTCTATAGTGTACATCGTAATTGCCTGCGAAGGTGGGTTGAAATAAAGTAGATTTCATAATCTTGATTTTGGATATTGAATACATAAACTTATCTTATTTTCTTTAATTCCGGTATTAAAAGGAGCTTAATACGGGGTTTCCCTTCCCCAGTCATATAATTTGATGAGCATTTTTGGTAGTTCTTTTTGGAATGTAGTTTCCGACTCCTGATACGCATAATTTCTAAAGAATATTCAGAGATATTTATTACCGGATTTGTACGGATATCATTGTTGCTAAAGAAAAAACCACCTGCAAAGAAGCAAGTGGTTTACTATAAAAGGAAGGGTTGAAACAAATTATTTAAGAACAGTCTTCTAAATTAATTCAATTTTCTTGCAAACGATCGTATGGGAGCACTTTAAGGACACACTTAATGTTTTTTTAATCCTTTTAATCCGGTCTCCGTTATTTTTAAATTGTTTTTATCCTTTTTGCTGCAATAAAGTTTCTTTTATCGCTTCATTTTTACTTCATCGCGAATGGCAGTTTATAGCATCCTCATATATTTTATAACTGCTTAGCGAATTTATTTCAACTCGGCTTACCATCCCTTTTATAATTTAAAGCGTAAACATTTTACAGTTACAATTTTATTTGTATTTTCATTTATCGCTCATTGGCAGCAACATGCATGTATCGGAATAACGCCACAGCGATCAAAATCTGCTACGTAAAAAATAACCCTATGCTCGTAAAAACTTTTGGAAGTGCTGTATATGGAGTAGAAGCTATCACAATTACTGTGGAAGTGAATGTGTGTAACGGCCAAAATTACTTTATTGTGGGCTTGCCCGACAGTGCAGTAAAAGAAAGCCTGCAACGCATCGAAAGCGCAATCAAGACCAATGATTATTACATGCCACGCACTAAGCTCGTGGTAAATCTTGCACCTGCTGACATCAGGAAGAGTGGTTCTGCATTTGATCTTGCCATTGCTATTGGTGTATTGGGCGCCAGCGAACAAATTGAAGAAACTGAACGGTTGAGTGATTATATAATGATGGGAGAGCTAAGTTTAGATGGAAGCGTCCAGGCTATTAAAGGCGCATTGCCTATTGCAATTCAGGCGCGTAAGGAAGGTTTTAAAGGTTTGATCGTTCCTAAAGCAAATGCACGTGAAGCGGGAATGGTAAATAATCTTTTAGTGTACGGCGTTGAACACTTGAATGAAGTCGTTGGGTTTTTTAAGAATGACTGTTCTCTAAAACCTGTTGAGGTGAATACACGTGAAGAATTTTTTCATTCTCAATATGAGTTTGAAGTAGACTTCAGCGACGTGAAAGGGCAGGAAAATATTAAACGTGCCCTGGAAATTGCTGCTGCCGGCGGTCATAATGCAATATTGATTGGTCCGCCTGGTGCGGGCAAAACAATGCTGGCGAAAAGATTACCTACTATATTACCTCCGCTTAGTTTGCAGGAAGCTTTAGAGACCACTAAAATTCATAGCGTAGCCGGCAAATTGCCGGAAAATAGTTCATTGATAAGTAAACGTCCATTCAGATCGCCACATCATACAATAAGTGATGTAGCATTAGTTGGTGGAGGTGGTATACCACAACCTGGTGAGATATCCCTGGCGCATAATGGCGTTTTGTTTTTAGATGAGTTACCTGAATTTAAGAGAACAGTTTTGGAAGTAATGCGCCAGCCGATGGAAGAGAGACGTGTTACCATTTCACGTGCAAAAGTTGCAATTGACTTTCCTGCAAATTTCATGTTGATCGCTTCAATGAACCCATGCCCTTGTGGTTTTTACAATCACCCTGAAAAAGAATGCACATGTCCGCCCGGTGCAGTGCAGAAATATTTGAATAAAATATCAGGGCCGTTGCTTGACAGAATAGATCTCCATGTAGAAGTTACCCCAGTTTTATTTTGTGAATTGAGTAATACAAACAGCAAAGGAGAACTATCCTCTTCAATTCGTGAACGTGTAATAAAGGCAAGAGAAATACAAACAGAACGATATAAAAATTCCCCGGGTATGTATTCAAATGCGCAGATGAGTAGTAAACAGTTAAGAGAAATTTGTGCAATCAATACAGTCGGCGAAGCCTTGCTGAAACGTGCAATGGAAAGACTAAATTTAAGTGCACGCGCCTATGACCGTATTTTAAAAGTTAGCCGTACTATCGCTGATCTCGGAAAAAGTTCAGATATAAAGGCCGAACACCTGGCCGAAGCGATCCAATACAGGAGCCTTGACAGGGAAGGATGGGCAGGATAAAGTGGATCTTGATTTTGCTATAAAAGCAGAATTTTTAAAAAGCCGGATAAACAAAAGAGAATGCTTCATAATATGGGATAATTTATCTAAACGTCCTGACCCTACTATTATCACTCACCACTAATTATTCACTATTCACACTCTCCTCTCAGCATTCAGTTCCTTTGCAGTATGTTTGTTACAAACACTGATGCATGCCTTTTAATCCAATAGACACAATTCTTGATTTTCTTCAACCGGTAAATAAATATGTTCTATCCGATGACCAGGGTTACCAGGACAACCAGTTAGGAAATAATATTGAAGCTTATGAAACCAGCTTTCCTTCATTAGATAAGACCGATATAGTAATAGTGGGTTGTAGCGAAACACGCGGGGCAGGTATGAGGGGAGATGCGGTTGCAGCGGACTTTGTAAGAAAAGAGTTATATAAACTGTATCACTGGCATAAGGATGTGCACATTGCTGATGCAGGTAATATCAGGCCGGGTGCAACGTTGCAGGATTCATATGCTGCGTTAAAAACTGTCGCTCAGGAATTATTGCAGTATTGTAAAAAAGTAGTGATAATAGGGGGGGCGCATGATTTAACGCTGGCACAGTACAATATATATGCGTCAATGGAAAAAGTGATCGAAGCAACTTGCGTGGATGCGTTGATTGATCTTAATATGAACAGTTCCCTGCCTATTGATCGTTTTCTCATGAGTATGCTTACCAGTTCACCAAATTTTATAAAGCATTATAACCATATTGGTTTCCAAAGTTATTTTGTCCATCCGGATATGCTCGAAACGATTGACAAGCTACGGTTCGACTGCTTTCGGGTTGGTAAAGTCAAAGAAAATATGGAGGAAATGGAGCCTGTTGTTCGCAATGCACATCTGTTTAGTTTTGACATCAGCGCTATCCAACAGGCATATGCGCCGGCAAACAGAATTTCACCAAATGGTTTAAGCGGTGAAGAAGCCTGTATGCTGATGCAATATGCCGGCATGAGTACGAATGTGAGCACGGCAGGTATTTACGGATACGTGCCCGAGCTGGATCTGTATTCCTTAACTGCAAAACAAATAAGCCACATGCTGTGGTACCTGATGGATGGAATGCTGAAGGGCAAGCATGAAGCACAATTGAATGAAAGCAACAACTTCAATGAATTTAAACTCGCTTTTGCAGAGGTAGAAACAACTTTTTTGCAAAGCAAGAAGACAGGTCGATGGTGGATGCAGCTACCGGATGGAAATTTTATTGCATGCAGTTATAATGATTATACAACAGCCTCTCAAAATGAAATTCCCGAGCGCTGGATGAGGGCGGTTGAGAGAAGCTAAGCCCCTTAAAGGAAATAATTAAGGCGGATGAAAGAATATTATAAAGAAACGACATTCAGTAAAAATAGTTTTGCGTTTTACATTGTAATTCCAATAGCTATGGGAATTACATTTTTAATTTCTTTTACTTCCTGTTCTGTAAGTAAGCAGATTGATAAAGCTGCCAAAAAGAACCTG
>DATBFI010000024.1:0-3326 GCA_036558585.1 Chitinophagaceae bacterium | reverse complement strand
CGTCCCAAAAAACTCTTCTTTAAAAACCTTTAACTAATCAACCCGCCAACCACTCAACTTAAAAACCCATTTTAACCTACCTTTGGAGCGAAATTTTGTTCAATGAAAAAAATTCATATTGTAGCACTTGTATTTATTGCGGTTGCTATTGCAGTGCTCATCAGCTTTATGGGTGATGTAACCACCTATGATACTATTGCAGCGGCAAAACAAAAACCGGGAAAGGCCGTTACCCTTGTTGCTAAAATTGACAAGAGCGCTCCAATGGAATATGACCCTGTAAAAAACCCAAACTACCTTAGCTTTACCGCGCTGGATACACTGGGCAATTCTATAAAAGTGGTGTACCACAGCAGCAAGCCGACAGATATGGAAAAGAGTGAACGCATCGTGCTGAAGGGCAGCGTGCAGGACGACCATTTTGAGTGTAAGGATATTTTGCTGAAATGCCCGTCAAAATATAAGGACGATAAGAATGCCGTAAAGCAAAATGTAACGGAAACCTCTTATGAAAGTAAAGACTCTTCCAAATACTAATCTTTTCGAAAACGATTAATCCCTGATGAACTATATAGGTGAACATTTATTTCCAGGCCAGATAGGTCACTTCTTTGCGGTGCTTTCACTGGTTGCTTCCTTAATTACCACTATTGCTTATTTTAAAGCAAATAAAATGACAGTGCCTGCCGACAAAGAAAGCTGGCTTCGTTTTGCGCGTGGCGCTTTTCTGGTGGAGACCATTTCTGTGTTCGCGATTTTTATCACGCTCTACTATATTATTTCCAACCATTACTACGAATATTTTTATGCATGGGACCATACCTCACGTTCGCTGCAGTCGCAATATTTGCTGGCGAGTTTTTGGGAGGGCCAGGAGGGCAGCTTTATGTTGTGGAGCTTCTGGCATTGTGTGCTTGGCTGGATATTTATCTGGCGCACCCGGAAATGGGAAGCGCCTGTAATGACGGTGATCAGCTTTGCACAGTTTTGTATCGCCACCATGCTTATCGGTATTTATGTTACGCAATCAACAAAGGTCGGCAGCGATCCTTTTATATTGTTCCGTCACCAGATGCCCGATATGCCGCTGTGGAATAATGCCAATTATTTAAGCTTTCCAAGAATACAGCAGGGCAATGATCTTAATTCGCTGCTGCAGAATTACTGGATGGTGATACATCCGCCGGTTTTGTTTCTTGGCTTTGCATCAACGATAATTCCGTTTGGTTTTGCTTATGCAGGATTGATAAATAAAGATCATAGCTGGACAAAGTCCTCTCTTTCATGGACAGCATTTTCCTGTGCCGTTTTAGGAACCGGCATTATGATGGGCGCTGCATGGGCCTATGAAAGTTTAACCTTCGGGGGTTACTGGGCATGGGACCCTGTTGAGAATGCATCGCTTGTTCCGTGGCTGGTGCTTGTTGCCGGGCTGCACACAAATCTCATTTATAAACACAGCGGTTACTCATTAAGGAGTACTTACCTGTTTTACATATTTGCTTTTTCGCTGGTCTTGTATTCAACCTTCCTTACAAGAAGCGGTATTCTGGGAGATACGTCGGTGCATGCATTTACCGGCGCTGATATGACGTTACAACTGCTCCTTTTCCTCGGAGTGTTTTTTGTTCCGGCGCTCGTACTCTATTTTATGCGCAGGAGCTCTATCCCCGCAATTCAAAAAGAAGAGAGTACGTACAGTCGCGAGTTCTGGATGTTTATCGGTGCATTGGTTTTATTTCTCTCAAGTATTATCATTACAGCAAAAACATCAATGCCTGTGGTTAATAAGCTTTTCGGGACGAACATTGCACCTCCCGAAGACGTAAAGTTCTCTTACAACCAGGTACAAATTTTCATTGCGATCATCATTGGTGTGCTGACTGCATTTGGCCAATACCTGAAATACAAAAACACGCCGGTGCCTGTTTTCTTTAAGAAGATCGCATTGCCGACAGGGATTGCCCTCATTATAAGTTTATGTATCTCCATTTTTGGAAACATCAGTTATAACGAAAAAGGAATTGGTTTTCTCGCAGCCATTCATGTCGCCATTTTTGCAGCAGTGTATGGCGTGGTTGCAAATGCTGCATACATATGGGTTGGATTGAAAGGCAAAATGAAATCTGCGGGAGCATCAGTTGCGCATGTTGGTTTTACACTTTTTTTGGCAGGTGTATTGATCTCGTCGAGCAAGTGGGAAACATTAAGCATGAACACGACGGGAATCAATGTTTTTGAAAAAACAAAAGACCAGGACCCTGCGGAAAACATTACACTCTTCAAAGGAATAAAAACTGATATGGGTAAATATCATGTTACCTACGTACGTGATACGCTGAATGATGTTGACCGCAAAAAATATTTTGAACTGAAGTTTGAGAGCAAGGATGGAAAAGAAAATTTTTATCTCTATCCCGATGTATTGAAGAACAATAAAGGACAGGAGGGCTTCTCCCCTAACCCGGATAAAAAACATTATTTCACGAACGACATCTTTGCTTATGTTACCACCTGGACAGGAACAAGAGCTGAAGATGATACAGCGAATTTCAGACCAGCTGTTTTAAAGTCGGGCGATACTACATTTTATTCAAACGGGATGATCGTGCTGAACAAGGTTGAAATTAATCCGTCAACTATCAAGCATCCTGTTTTACCAGGTGAAACTCCGGTAATACTTGATATGACAGTTATTTCAAAAGATGGAAGGAAGTATCCGCTCACTCCCGGTTTTGCAATTAATCTTCATGACACCAGTGTCCGCAACTTACCCGATACAGTTATTGCACAAAGCTTAATTGTGCGTTTTGATAAAATAAATGATGAAGCATCAGGAAAAATGCAGGTAGGGATAAAAGAAACATCAAACCTGAATGACCTGATGACATTGAAAGTGTACAGGTTTCCTTTTATTGGTATGGTATGGTTAGGCATCATCATTATGGTGACGGGTTTTATTATGAGTATGGTGCAAAGGGCGAAACAAAGTAAATTGTTACAGTTGAAGACCATAAAGCCGGAAAAGACGGTAAAGGAGGAAAGTCAGTAAGTTATTTTAGTTTGAATGTTTGAAAAGTTTGAATGTTTGAAAAGTTTGAATGTTGAACTTTCGAGCATTCAAACGTTCTAACGATCAAACTTATTTATCAAATAAAAATCCCCTTATAATTCATTTAACCCTGTATTAAGATTATTGCCTCATCAATAATTATAAAAACAATAACATAATATTGGTTACTTTTTTTAGTGCCGCCGTATTAATTTTAAACAATACAATTCTACATTATCAGCATGTTGCGATCCGGTGAAATAATTTGTGCTGT
>DATBFI010000023.1:0-4529 GCA_036558585.1 Chitinophagaceae bacterium | reverse complement strand
AAAACTACTGCAAAAATTGAAACGATAATAAATAGTTTCTTTCGCGTTTGGGATGGCATAGGAATTGGTTTTAGCGTGGGGATGAAAATAAATAAAAATGGGCATTTGGCTGCTTTAAGATTGGATTAAAGAAATAGCATTTTTTTTTCCTGGCAGGTTTATTTAATAGCTTAAGTTCGCTATTTTTAATTTAAAGACCTTCGGCTGTCCGTAGTCTTTGCGTAGCAGCTACAAATGTAATAAAAGCTGGTCTGTAACCGGAGTTTGAAACAACTCTTCAACTTTCTCATCTTTCCTTTGTTTATATTCATAACATGAAAAGAATAGTAATAAATGCTTTTATCGCTCTTCTCGTTTGTTGGATGCAATGCGTTCCTTTTCAAAACTGCATTGCCCAAAAAAATAACAGTGATTCCTTATATACTTACGGCACTGCTTCACCGGGCGGGACAGGAAAGTTCTATTTAGGAAGAGAGATAGCACATATAATGGGGGCATCCAATGCTGAATGGCTTGACAGGAGCAGCAGGCCACAGGAGGAGCATACACAATTAGCTATTGATAGCATTAAAGTGCCCACTGCAGGGATAATTGCTGATGTAGGTGCAGGAACCGGTTACTATACTTTTAAACTTTCACGAAAGGTTCCAAAGGGAAAGGTATATGCAGTAGAAATCCAGGATGAAATGATTGCTATACTGAATGAAAGAAAAAAGAAATTGAATTGTGCAAATGTTGAAGTTTTAAAGGGAAGTGTTGCTTCTGCAAATCTTCCTGCAAACTCAATTGATCTTGCTATAATGGTAGATGTTTACCACGAATTGGAATACCCCGTTGAAATGCTGGAGTCCATAAAAAGATCACTCAAAAAGGATGGCCAGCTTTTGCTGATAGAGTATAAAGGAGAAGATCCCGCGGTTGCTATAAGACCATTACATAAAACAACGGTAGCACAATTAAATAAGGAGCTTGGAGCAAATGGTTTTACACTTGCTTATGAGGGAAAGTTTCTCCCGATTCAGCATTTTCTTATGTATAAAAAAGCGGATTGATTTGTCACCACAAAGTTTTGAAAAAGTTTTTTGACGAAGTACCCGCAATGGTCCTTTGCAAAACTGTTCTGCTTTGCAGAAGTCCTGAGCTAATGACATTCCTTTGAATAAGGTTGCATAGAGGTCAAACTCAATTATTCTCTAACTTATCTTATTCTTATGAAAATAAAGTGGTAATTGTTATATGAAAAAGTATTGTGATCGCTCCCTGGATCGTAATTTTCCTGCACTTAAATCTGTGCGAAATATTTCTTTGGCCTTCTTTACATTATTGTTTTTATGTACATTTTGTGTAGCTCAAACAGTAGCCACTTTGCCTGTGAAAGAACTTAATGGTCCCAATGGATTTGCCATTGATCCAAGCGGTAATCTTTATGTAGCGAACGAAACGGGTAAAAAGGTACTCAGAATCATAAATGATAGTGTAACCGAAAATATTCTCAATGCGGATTCACCAGATGGACTTGCATTTGACAACAATGGTAATTTATTTGTTACGAATTTTTATTCAGGAATTGTTTTACGAAAACACCAAAATTTAGTGGACACTTTTGCCACCGGGTTAAATAAACCTGCTGACATAAAATGGGATGGAAAAGAATATTTGTATGTTTCCGAATATGAAAAAGGAAACATCAAAAAAATCGACCGGCAAGGGAAGATAACGGTTATTGCTTCCGGGTTTAAAAATCCTTTTGGTTTGGTATTTGATAATTCGGGGAACCTCTATGTTGCAAATAATGTAACGGGGATCATAAATAAAGTAACCAACAGCGGACAAGTTTCTTTTTTTGCACAAATTCCCGGAGCTATTTCTTATCTGGCGTATAGTAAAAAATCCGGAAAGTTATATGTCGCCTGTTTCACCTGTAATAATATTTATGCAGTAAGTAACAGTGGAAGGATAATGCTTCTTGCTGGAAAAGGAATTGCAGGCTATAAGGATGGTCCTTCGAACGAGGCCCTGTTCCGGGGACCAAATAGTATTTCCATCTCAAACGACGGCGATTTATATGTTTCAGAATTTTCTGCCAACCGTATTCGAAAAATTATAAAAGCTGAAAAATAATTTATTATTATTTAGTAAGATTTGAGTACAACCAGGGAAAGGCTCGGACAAAATTATTTTTTACCAAATGAAGAAAATATTTTTATGGCTTCTCCATTTGCTTGGCACAGGTTCACTGTTTGCACAAACAAAACTTGTTCAGGAACTGGCGCCGGGCGTATATTATTATTTTGGTGATGAATTGCAGCATAAGTCTGCCAATTCTTTGTGGGTTGTTTTCAAGGATTACGTGCTTGTAGTGGATGCTAATTATCCATGGGGCGCATTGGAGATAATGCAGGAGATAAGAAAAACAACGACAAAACCTGTACGGTTTGTTTTTAACACACATTATCACCACGATCATAGCTTTGGTAACTGTGTGTTTGTAGATTCCGGAGCCACTATTGTATCAACAACCAAAACGGCAAATGAAATGAAAACACTGGGGCGGCAGGAATGGGAACAGAACTACAGTGGCCAAAGCCTGAAGGGATACCGGCAGGAATTTCCTTCAATGACCTTTGACAGCTGCCTTGTGTTTGATGATGGAGAACACCGCGTTGAACTCATCAAAATGGGTCCTGCACATACATCCGGCGATGGAGTAGCTTTTCTTCCTAAAGAAAAGATAATGGTAACCGGCGATTTGTTTGTCAACGGTAATCCATGGGGAAACAATGTGGCCGATCCCGATGCCGACTATGACCGCTGGCTTAAGGTGTTGGATACGCTGGCTGCATGGGATGTTAAAATGGTAGTTCCCGGACACGGCGAATTAGGTACGACAGAATCATTAAAAAACCAACGGGCTTATCTCGCTGATATGCTTCAGCAGGTACGCCAGGGCATTAAAGACGGTAAATCAAAAGATGAATTGGTTAGGGAAATTGATCTCAGCAAGCATCCTGTGTATGGACAAAATAAGATTTCCACTACGAGGTCTGTTGGAGCCATGTTTGATAAACTGAAGAATGAATATCGCAATGAGTGAGGACGATTAAAAGACAGCTCTTTGTATCTGTGATAAGGTTTTACTAACAAATTAAAGATGGCGTTCGATCTGGCAGTTGCAATATGAATTAATGTACTTACCTTTTTAATTTTACTCAAACAATGCAACATTAACTGAGCCGAATAATCATTAATATGTATGTAAAATCACTACATTGCAATAAACTACATTTTAATACCGTACAGTTTTATTCACTAATCTAAAAGCTTTACCATGATACTCTGGATCATTCTTGGCGTAATAATCTTGCTTGTTTTGTGGATCGTTGGCATGTACAATGGTTTTGTAAAAGCAAGAATCAAGATCGATAACAGTTGGAGCGACATCAATGTTTTTCTGAAAAAGCGCTTTGATCTTATTCCTAATCTTGTAAATACCGTAAAAGGTTATGCTGCGCATGAAAGCCAAACCTTTGAAAAAGTAGTAAAGGCGCGGAATGCTGCCGCAACAGTGCCTCCCGGAGATGTGCAGGCAACCGCGCAGGCGAACCAGGCATTAAATGGTGCATTGCGCGGGTTATTGGCCGTTGCTGAAAGTTATCCTGAACTTAAAGCGAATCAGAATTTCCTGGAATTGCAGCAGGCATTGCAAAATATAGAAACTGATCTCGGCAATGCGCGCCGTTATTATAATGCAACGGTAAGGGATTACAATACATCTATCCAGCAATTTCCGGGTGTGATCATCGCAAACAGCACCGGTTTTAAACCGCGTGAATTTTTTGAACTGGAAGATAAAACGGAAGCAAAGAATGTAGAAGTAAAATTTTAAATCATCTGCATGTGAAAAAATTTTTTTCATCCCTACTATCTTTATTGCTGGTTATTAATTGTGTCTCCGCGCAGGAATATTTTACCATTACTCAATATAATGTTGAAATCACTGTAAACAAAGATGCTTCACTCGATATTGATGAAACGATCGATGTTCATTTCACAGAACCAAGACATGGGATCTATCGTTTTATTCCATACAAGTACCAGTTGCAATCATTGCCTGCCGGCACGGAAAAAGCAAGCAGGGAACTGGAATCCGGTGGCTATGCACATACCATCGTTGAGAACATTAAAGTTGACGGATGGAATTATGATGTAAGCACCCAGGGCGATTACAAATCTGTTAAAATTGGCTCTGCAAACAAACTGGTAAACGGAGACCAGCAGTATATAATTCATTATCGCATTTTAAATGCTATTAATTTCTTTCAGGACCATTCAGAACTTTACTTCAATATTATAGGTGACAGGTGGGATACAACAATTGATTCGGTAAATTTTTCTGTTTCATTTTACGATGCGCTGACCGGTACACCTGATTATTTTGTAGCAACCGGTGCTGCAGGTTCCACTGAAAATAATACTGCAACAAACTGGAGTAATAATAAAATATTTT
This sequence comes from Chitinophagaceae bacterium, assembly GCA_036558585.1. Classification (GTDB taxonomy): domain Bacteria; phylum Bacteroidota; class Bacteroidia; order Chitinophagales; family Chitinophagaceae; genus DATBFI01. The sequence continues at coordinate 22 of DATBFI010000023.1, read as the reverse complement.
CAGGCCACACCACTTCACGTCT
>DATBFI010000022.1:0-7484 GCA_036558585.1 Chitinophagaceae bacterium | reverse complement strand
GGCATCATTAATATTCGCCTGAAGAAAAATAAATCATTCGGTACAAATGGCTCTGTAAATGCAGGTTACAATATTGGCATCTATCCTAAATACAATGCAGGCTTTTCTTTAAATCACCGGGATAAGAAGATAAATCTCTTTGCAAATTACAATTACAATAAAAATAAGAATGAAGGTTTCATGCACATATACAGGATTCAGTTGGACACCATATTCGATCAGCATTCTACAATGAACTTCAGCAACGCTAGTCACAACTTTAAAGCAGGCATGGATTATTCTATTGATAGCCGCAACACAATTGGTGTAATGGTAAACGGAAATCTTGCCAATCCGCATTTTGCAAATCTCAGTCACACAACCATCACATATCAGCCAACAGGTGAAGTGGACCGCCTTCTTACTGCGGATAACAAAAGCGTTAGCAAGAGGGACAATATAAACGGTAACCTGAATTATCATTTTGCTGACACTTCAGGTCATGAATTGAATGTTGATGCCGATTATGGTTATTATAATATTAAGAGTGACCAATACCAGCCTAATTACTATTATGACCCTTCAGGAATAATATTGGAGAATCAATATATATACAATATGATTGCTCCAACAAAAATTGATATTTACTCTGCCAAAGCAGATTATGAACAGAATTTCAAAAAGGGCAAGCTAGGCATTGGCGGTAAAGTTTCTTATGTAAAAACTACCAACAATTTTGACCGTTACAATGTGTACACAAGCGGTAAATTTTTAGATACACTTCGCAGCAACGATTTTGATTATAAAGAAAACATCAATGCGATCTATATCAATTATAACAGGCAGTTTAAAACAGTAATGGTACAGGCAGGTGTGCGTATGGAAAATACACATTCTGAGGGAATTTCCAATGGTTACACTTTGGATGGAAATGGATATATGCCATATGATTCAACATTTAAAAGAAATTATACGGATTTTTTTCCAAGTGCGGCAATTACTTTTAATAAAAATCCCAAGAATCAATGGGGTATCAGTTATAGCAGGAGAATTGACCGCCCCGCATACCAGGATTTGAATCCTTTTGAATTTAAACTGGACGAATATACTTTTCAGAAAGGAAATACTCAGTTAAGACCTCAGTATACACATAGCATTTCTGTAACAAATACACTGAATTACAAATTAACAACAAAATTAAGCTACAGCCACGTTGATGATGTATTTGCCCGGATAATAGATACAGCAGAAAAATCAAAAACATTCATTACACAGAAAAATCTTGCTACACAGGACATCGTAAATTTAAATGTAAGCATGCCATGGCAAAAGAAATGGTACGGCATCTTCGCAAATGTGAACGGTTATTATTCACATTATAAAGCAGATTTTGGTACTGGACGCACCATTGATCTTGATGTTTATGCGGTAAATGTGTATGCTCAACAAACATTTAAGCTTGGCAAAACGACTACTGCGGAAGTGAGCGGCTTCTATTCGTCTCCCTCAATATGGCAGGGTACTTTCAAGAGCGGAGATATTTGGAGCGTTGATGTTGGTCTTCAACAAACCCTGTTAAAAGGTAAGGCTACAGCAAAAGCAACAGTAACCGATATATTTCAAACGCTGCGCTGGAGTGGTGTCAGTGACTTTGCCGGTCAATATATGAAAGTAAATGGCGGGAATGAAAGTCGCCAGTTGCGTCTTAGTCTCATATACCGGTTTGGCAGCACCCAGGTGAAAGCAGCACGCCAACGCAAAACAGGTGCAGAAGAAGAAAGCCAGCGTGTGGGCAGCCAGGGTGGCGGAATTGGAAATTAAAAGCAGTTAGTTTTGGTGATGAATAAAAAAAGCCCGGAAATGTTTTTTTCCGGGCTTACTTTACGCATGTTGCTCATGCATATGTTCTGCTGTGGCTGCTAAAGTTTTATAAAATTCTGACCCATATTTACGAATAAGGGATTCCTTTAAGAAAACATATACAGGCACTTTAAGTTTTTTTCCCAATTTACATGCCGCCCTGCACAGGTCCTGCCTGGGCTCGTAATTAAGGTATTCCACATCGGGGTCCTGTTTGCTTTGCTTTACCCTTATAGGAAATAAATGGCAGCTAATTGGTTTTTTCCAGTGTAGTTTTCCATCATTATAAGCTTTTTCTATCCCACATTTAATAATGCCATTCGCATCTCTTATACCATAAGCACACATTGCCCCCTTTATAGTTGGTGTGACCCAGCCAAAACTGGTATCAAAAAGATATTTGCCCTGCTTTTCAATAACATCAATACCTTCCGAACTTAGATACGGCTTTATTACTTCGTAATTATTGATGAGTTCTTCTAACTCTTCTATCTCCAAAGGTGCGCCCGCATCTCCGTCTTCACAGCATCCGCCTTTGCATTTACTAAGATCGCATACAAATTGCTCCTCCACAATCGCATCGCTGATCAGTTTGTTATCTATTGCTATCATAGGAACTATTAAAAACAAATTTTTATACGAGTACTATTATCAAAAGTGTACGATTTCCTGAGAAGTTGCAGCGCAGCCAGGCCGACTAAGCCTGTGGCGAACACTGCACCCCCTACAAAATTAAAAGAGGCTGTTCAATTTGAACGGCCTCCGGAAAAGTTTCTAAAAAAATTACCTTATTCTTTAATAAGCTTTTGTGTATAGATTACTTTATTATTTTGCATTACCTGCATAAAATAAGTACCCGGTTTAAACTCTTTACCAAATTTTAAAGTACTTCCCGTAACAAATTGTGTTGTGATTATCTTACCCTGCGCATCAGTAACACGAACTGCTGTTCCCGCATTTGTTTTGGTTAATAAATTGACAACAAATTCCTGTTTGGTTGGATTTGGGAGTACCCGCGCTTTGGCAATTGGGATAGCAACGGCGGCACTATTGCTGCCTGAAGATAAAGTTTCATAAACAAATGAACCATCAGAATTTCCCTGGAATACTTCAACATGCCCATCATTATTAATATCAACCCAGCGAAGTGGCACATAAGTAAATGCTGACCCGGATTTATTCTGGAATAGTGGTTTATTTTCGCTGCTGGCAACAAATTCGGGTTTGTTAACGGTACCTACGTTTTTAAAGTAAGTTGTATTGATAAACAAATCTGTCATGCCATCATGATCCCAATCGAAAAAAGAAGGATTGTTAAAGGCATCAGCGTGCAATGTTAATGAACTAAAGGGATCATCAGAATTTTTTGCATGTACAAAAACAGGACTTTTGGCTGTTCCTGTATTCTTAAAATAGTTCTCATTTCCATCTTCATCTACTACGAGGCAATCATAATCGCCATCGCCATCCACATCGGCAAAAGCGGGATTAGCAACACCGGAAGCTGAGAATTTTACCATACTTAAAGGATTATGTGCGGCAGATTGCTTTTGAAATACTGGATTGGTAGAAGTGCCTGTATTTTTATAATAAAGAACTGCACCTGTAGACCCTTCACCAATAAAGCAATCATAATCCCCGTCCTTGTCAATATCAACCAAGTATGGAATGGTAAGTGTATTTGTTGCTACTTTATCAAGTGGATTACCTGCGCCTGTCACTTGCTTAAACAATGGACTTTTATTTGTACCATCGTTCCGGTAAAAATAGATCTTTGAAAGGTGATTATTGGCATATTCACCACTGAAGCAGTCAACATCCCCGTCTCCATCAATGTCTGCAAAAAAAGGATGACTTTCCTTATTTGTTGCAACAGAGAAGTTTTTTAGTGGATTGTTGCGATGGTCAATGGTAAAACTGTTTTGCTGTGCAGAAACTTTTATACACAGAAATGTAGCGATACCAAAAGCAGCATAAACCTTTATAAGCTCGTGCTTTGTAAGGGGTTCAAATAACCTGGAAAACGATTTAATTTTGCTTGTTTGTTTTGGGTTATTAGTTAAGCTCTGCCACTTGTAAGAAGTGGCGTTTTCATGAGTAGGTAAGGGCATAACAGTAAATTTTTAAATTGGTACGAAATTAATTAAAGATAGTATTTCTTTTTAAATAACTACAAGATTTTATTATATAAAACACCTGACAATCTATTTCTTTATTTTACTATAAAATCGCAACCGAAAGCTTTCATTCCCGAAGCGTTTTCTCTTTTCGTTTTTTGGAGAAAATGAAACACGGCTTAATTAAAAGCAGCGGGTGTAATGTATATTGCGGTAAAGCTTTTCTTATGAAAGGAATACCCTTTTCAATTTTATCTGGGATCTTATTAAGTCTTATGAGTCTGGCCTTCCCCAATAAAATAACTGCACAAACCAATGCCACGTCTCAGGATTATTTTACCGTAGAAAATTATTACAAAGCAAAATGGGGTTATGCGGATGAATTTATCGGTCTCTGGAAGAAGAATCATTATCCTCTGTTAAAGAAGGCACAGGAGAAAGGTGACATTATCAGTGTAAAAGCAGAGAAGCCAAGATATCATAGCGGAGAAGATACCCGCTGGGATTTTAAAGTGAGTATTGTCTTTAAAAATGCCGCACTCGCTTTTGATGAAAACCTCACCACTCCTTATAAGGCACAATTGTATCCGGATACGGCGCAACTTGCAAAAGATGAACGGCATCGTTTTGAATTGTTACTCGCCCATTGGGATGTAATGGTTGAAGATGTAAGTCTTCAATAGGTTTTTGAAATTGCCACAATCTATAAATTATATAAAATGAAACTACCTGTTTACAAAGTTGATGCATTTACAGATGAATTATTTGGCGGTAATCCTGCTGCAGTGTGCCCTTTAGAACACTGGCTATCTGATAATCTGATGCAAAACCTTGCTGCGGAAAATAATTTAGCAGAAACAGTATTTTTTGTAAAGAATAATGGCCGTTATGATATTCGCTGGTTTACACCGGCAACGGAAGTGAAATTGTGTGGGCATGCAACACTGGCCAGTGCTCATATAATGTTTACAGAACTAGGCTATACAAACGATATGATCGAATTTAACTCGTTAAGTGGCATCTTAAAGGTAATGAGACTGGAAGATGGAAAAATACAACTGGATTTCCCGGCAAATTTACCGGAAGCAACCAGCGATATTCCGGATGGTTTATTTGAGGGGTTGAGTATTGAAAATGCGCCGGTGTTTAAATCATTTGATTATATGGTGGTATTACCGACACAAAGACATATTGAAGCACTGGTACCTGATTTTAAAACATTGGCTAAAGTAAAATCCCGTGGCGTAATTGCTACAGCACCGGGTGATGAAGCCGATTTTGTTTCCCGCTGTTTCTTCCCTCAAAGCGGAATTGATGAAGACCCTGTTACGGGCTCCGCACATACAATTACTGTTCCCTACTGGGCAGGCCAATTAGGAAAAATGAAACTGAAAGCAGTACAGCTCTCAAAACGCCGCGGATACCTTGACTGTGAATTGAAAGGTAACAGAGTATTTATGAGTGGGAATGCAGTAACATATTTGAGGGGTGAATATTATGTTTGATTTAGGAATGGCTGTTTGATTATTTATAATAGTTTGCAGTCACTTTCAGATTTTCAATTTTGATTTTCAGTTTGATGCAGAATCCTCAGCTAATCATATATACCGACGGAGCTGCACGGGGCAACCCTGGTCGTGGTGGCTATGGTGTGATTATGATGTTTGGCGATAAGAGAAAAGAAATTTCTGCAGGCTACCGTTTAACAACCAATAATCGCATGGAGCTGATGGCTGTAATTGCCGCACTTGAATCGCTTAAGAAAAAAAATATCCCTGTTACTATTTACACAGACAGTGAGTATGTATTAAACAGCGTAGAAAAAAAATGGCTGGATAACTGGATACGAACAGATTTTAAGGGTGGCAAAAAAAACAAAGATCTTTGGTTGAGGTACTATCATCTTGCAAAAAATCTTGATATAAAATTCAAATGGGTACGTGGCCACGCAGATAATACTTTCAACAATCTTTGCGATAAAATGGCAACGGAGGCAGCCGATGGAGAGGGCTTATTGATTGATGAAGGTTACGAAAAAAATGAAGGAAAATTATTTAACTCCTGAAATAAAAAAATCCGAAGCAAGAACCCCGGATTTTTTTCATATGAATAAATTGTGATTATGCTATTTGCCTTGAGCGCTCAGGTAATAAATTTTTTACAAAAAAATAACCGCAAAATAAAATTGTTGAGAAAACTAATGTTGCGTAAATGCTGTTGACATAGAATGGAAGACCATCCGTATAACTTTGCATCAGGCCGCCCCATGTTTTCGGGCGCTGCAATCCGCCTCCACCCGCCCATACGATAAAGTTTGAAAGAATAAAATAAACCGTTGGCGAAATAACGGATGCTATCAAAACATTGAGCACATTGATCTTTTTAATAAAAAATCCAATTACTGTCAGTAATGCAAATAATATATAATTCTGCCATTGGCCCTCATAAAAACCAGGAGTTGTGGATAAACCTTTGATATATAAAATTTGGTAGAACAAATCACTCAGGAACATAGAAAGCACGGGTAACAGAAATGCCCATTTTTTATTCCTGACAAAAATGGCCCCTCCAAAAATAGCCATGGCATATTGAGGCGCAAATCCCATTGGCCTGTTGGGGAAGATTCGGTATAAGGCAGCAACCAGTACCAATAAAATAAGTGTAACAATAACAGATTTTGTGATCCTCATAAGAAAATGTTTGAAATGCAAAAATACGTGTTAAATGCTAAGGTACAAATGCTTTGTAAGCAAGCACGTGACTCTCCGTAAATATATTGTATGTTTCTCCACATAAAATAACAGCCGCTTCTCCCCTTTTTACATGCAAAGTAGCAGAACTTTTTATCTGTATATTACCATCCATTATTACAATAATTTCAAGGGAGGAAGCAGTGCCGGTTAATGTTTGGTGTTGCTGCAATTCAATTTTGTTAATAGCAAAATCATTGACCGGACAGGAATAATTTTTTTCACCATTTTTAATTTCTTCACCTCCCATTATATTCGGCGTGACGCCTTCAAAAATAGTATGCTTTAATAATTCAGGCACATCAATGTGTTTTGGCGTTAAACCTCCCCGTAATACATTATCGCTGTTTGCCATCAATTCAACATTTTGTCCCTCAAGATACGCATGAGGAATACCGGCACCCTGGAATATAGCTTCGCCCGGATTTATTTTTACTATGTTGAAAAAATAAATAGAAAATACGCCACGGTCAATATGACTAATTGAAGTTTCATGCTCATACAATTTTGCAACCCACCAACCTGGTTGCTCTTTTGTAAGTTGATTATCCCTTTTGCATTGCAGTTCGTGATGCACTAATGAAACAAGTATCGAGTTTACTTCTTGCTGCGGCATTTCCATTACATGCCTATATAAATTTTTATAGTCGTTATTCTTAAACAATCCAGCAAGATATTTAAACTCAGGAACTGATCTCAAAGTATGCTCTAAAGCCTCTGGTTGCAAAAAACCATGCAGTAACCAAAATTCGCTTAATGCAACCATTACCTCGGGTTT
>DATBFI010000021.1:0-3163 GCA_036558585.1 Chitinophagaceae bacterium | reverse complement strand
ATTAACTTATTTCGGCTTTTATTTAATAAGAAAATACAAATTCTTTTTTTAGAAATGATGATGAATTTGCTATTTGTATTTTTATATGGAACTAATCACTTATATTTTTTAGCACTTACCATTGTAAGTACAATTATAATTTATTTTTTAAACTCCAGAATTTTTAAATCTTCATTGGTCCATGCAACTATGGACAGTAATTTGTAAAGATATTGAAGTACAGTTCTTGGGTTACTTATCAGAGAGGAGCATGTCCTTTAACTTTTCTGTGCAACAACCATCGGGTATATAGTAAAATGTAAAAGGATAGTTTTCTCTTCTTAGCAATATCTTTCCGGCCAATGTGTTTAGCTGAGGATATTGCTCATTTAATAGGAAAAATACATTTGCTTCCCACGTCAAGCCGTTTATTCTATAAGTATCAACCATACAATGAAGCTGTAACTCATTTTATAAATCATGTGAGGTTGTAAACTTCGCATAATTAAAATAATTTTTATAACGCAATTCCCGAAAGAAAAAAATCTTCAAATTTTGATTAACTATGAAATACTTTTTGTTTGTGTTGATTTATTATGCTAGTTCGTGTAGTGGACAAATATCTAAAAATCCAAACAATTTAAAAGATATAACCGGGTTATATTATAAAGAGCCATCTCATGGGCCTATTCAATTTAAAATTATTAAAGTCAGAGATTCATTATATTATTTGAGATCAAATATTCCTCTCAACCACATACTAATCCTTCACAAATTTTAGGAATTGTCTATCAAAAGAAAGATACTCTTAAACTCGTTAGCATTAATGCTGCTTTGAATACTTTTCTTTCTGTCATTACTAAACCGGATGAAATTACTATAGATAGTTCCGGACTTAACATGTTTGATAATTTTGCAATTGCAGGAAAATATAAAAGAGAAGCTTCCACCGAAATTACTCCTGACTTCAATAGTTTTATTACTAATCAATGGGATGAGGAAAAGGCCGTAAAGCCAAGTCACATAACTTTATATGATTTTCCGTCTGATATTAGCACCGGGGTAAAAGTACAAATTAAGGAAGGGACTGGATTAATTCATATAATGAAGTTTACAACTTAGATTTAGGTACTTACAGTTTTTTCTATGTTAGCTTGTCTGTCAATAATAGATTAATTTATGGGTGGGTCAATAAAAATGAATATTCTCTTTTCAAAAGAATTTTTAAGAGTGAAAAATTTGAAGATGGAAGAATTGAAAAATGGAACAGGGATAACCATTATACTTTAATATTTGATGCCAACGGAAATCTAATAAGGAAAGAAAATGATTGAATGTTAGCACGAAAATAGCATGTAGGCGGCAGAACCTGTGCAGCCATCGCATTTCGGTTCATAACAAAGTTTTTATATGCGCCCTGCAATTTCAATGACCTTATTTATTGCAGAAATAATAGTGAAGTAATTATTCTCGGTGTCGAATAAATCATACGCTCTTATGATACCATTATTTCAAAAGCATATTCGTGTTTGGTGCAGCAGAGATGTCTTTCACATTTCCGTCCTTGCGTATCTTATTGCAACCATCCTTTGCAGGTCAACTATTAAATTTTTTTTTTTCACCGGGGTCTTCTTTGAGAGACCCCGGTGTGACTTATCATTTCATTATACACTGACCCAAAATTATTTTTATGAAATTCTTTATTTTTAATCTGTGCAAAGAAGAAAGTTTTTAAAATCGGCAAGCTTGGCATCATCAGCGCTGGTGTTAGGTTTTCCATTGCTAAAAGTTCAGGCCGCTCCCGGAAGTGGTACAGCCACTTCATCCGCGATGAAGATTAAAAAGATCAGGTATTATAGTGCACCGGGATACAATAAGCCGCTCTTTAACCAGGCACGTGGTATAGTAGAGATTGAAACTGATAGCGGGATAACAGGTCTTGGTGAAGGAGGCTCTAAAGATATGATAGAGCAATGTGCCCAAATGTTGATTGACGAAGATCCATTTAGAATAGAACACCTGTGGCAATATCTGTACAGGGGTATGTTCTATCCTCCCGGCCGCGAAAAATTACATGCACTCGGTGCTTTAGAAATGGCATTATGGGATATTAAAGGCAAAGCTCTTAATGTGCCGGTGTATGAATTATTGGGAGGATCAACCCGTGAGTATGTAGAGTGTTATGCTACCGGCTTTAGCGCCTCAAAGGCAACAAGTGAAGAAGAAAGGGCACGAGACTGTATCAAGGCCGGTTTACGAACTTACCGAATTGGTCCAACAGGTGGAGATGGCAGTGAACGTTTTGACTTTTACGAGAATGCGGGAAAAACTATTGAATTCTGCAAAAGAATAGATGCAGCTGTGGGAGGCGGTGGTAAATGGGCAATTGATCTGCATACAAGGTTTGATATGACAGAAGCAATAAAAATCTGTGCTGCTCTTGAAACACTTGAGCCTTATTTTGTGGAGGACATTATCAGGTCAGAAAATCCGGGAGTCTATAAATCGGTTCGTCAAATGACAAAAGTGCCGATAGCAGTTGGAGAACAATTTGGCGACAGGTGGGATATAAATGAGCTAATTGAAAACAACCTTATTGATTACACAAGAGTAACGTTGCCAAATACGGGCGGGATATCAGAATTTAAAAAAATCAGTTCGATTGCAGAAACGCATTACGTTGGAATGATTCCTCATTTTACGGGTCCATTAGCTACGGCCGCTCTTGTGCATGTACTCGGTTCTTCACCATCACGGTGTATGATGGAATTAACGGGAGGAGAACCGGAAAGGCCGGAATACTTTAATGAAGATTATGTGCTTTTTAGAAATGGTAAATTATTCCTCAATCCTGCTCCTGGACTGGGAGTAAAGTTTGATAACAAGAAAGCGGATTTTGTGATGGAAGTAACCGCTAAAACAAAGTTTCCCCATCCCATCCTGCAAAGTCCTGATGGGTCTATTCATAATTGGTAAATCAGAAACGCGCTGAGCTATCGTAAAGCATGCTGCAGCATTTAAGGATAAGTACAGCCATGAAAGAGTTAAGAATATGAATGCCTTTGCGGATGAATATTTGCGGCTAAGCTACCCGGGTATGGAGGCAAAGATCCACGGGATTCTGCGAGTAAATCCTTTAATGCAGCAAGGCACACAACACCAACATGAGAATACACATTGATAA
>DATBFI010000020.1:0-10869 GCA_036558585.1 Chitinophagaceae bacterium | reverse complement strand
GGTGGATTGTTTTTTGCCATCTTCACTACATCACGTCATGTAGCAGTTGGACCTACATCTGCCATTTCGTTAATGATAGGTTCAACAGTGGCAGTTCTCTCAGGCGGCGATCCGCAACAATGGGCAGCGATTGCAGAGCTCACTGCACTGGTTGTTGCCTGCATTTGCATTGTCGCTTTTGTTTTTCGATTAAGCTCACTTGTAAATTTTATCAGCGACAGCATATTATACGGATTCAAAGCCGGTGCTGCTCTTTCAATTATGTCAACACAGTTGCCCAAACTATTTGGCGTTGAAGGAGGTGGCCGTAATTTTTTTGAAAGATTAGTTACATTGTTTCAGCATTTGCCGGAAACAAATTGGGCGGTTTTAGCTTTTGGGGCAGTAGCATTATTGTTACTCATCATTGGTGATATATTTTTTCCTGGTAAACCTGTTTCTCTTTTTGTTGTTATTGCTGCGATCATTATTATTTCTGTAACACAACTTTCGTCATATGGTATCCATGTTGCAGGGGAAATACCAAAGGGATTGCCATCATTAGGAAGACCTTCATTAAGATTTCGTGATGTAGATGGTGTTCTTGCCTTAGCATTTGCATGTTTTCTTATGGGATATATTGAAACGATTTCTGCGGCAAGAACTTTTGCAATAAAAAATGATTACATTATCAATCCAAGGCAGGAACTGCTTTCACTTGGCATTGCTAATTTTTTTGCTGCATTTTCGCATGCCTATGTAGTATCTGGTGGTCTGTCACAATCAACAGTAAATGAAAAATCCGGCGCAAAAACAGCTTTATCTTTAATTATCTGCTCTATAACACTCGGTATAATTCTATTGTATTTAACAGGCCTCTTAAAAAATCTTCCTGAAGTTATACTCGCGGTAATCGTGTTACATGCGGTATCGGGTTTAATAAAAGTGAAAGAATTAAAACGCGTTTACCAGCTCAATAAAGTCGAATTTGTTGTTGCAATGATTGCTTTCGCCGGAGTGCTGATATTTGGAATTTTAAAGGGTGTAATGCTGGCAGTTATTATGTCGCTGGTTTTATTGATCAGGCGTATTGCAAATCCTAATGTTGCTGTACTTGGTCGCATCGGCTCTACAAATCACTATTCCGATATCGAACGTCATCCGGATAACATAACATTTAAAGGGATTCTCATATTAAGAATAGAAGCTTCGATTCTTTATTTCAATTCCGGATCTATACAGGATAAGATCTCCGGTAAAATAGAAGAGTACGGAGATGGCCTTAAGCTTGTAATTCTTGATTTGTCTCCATCATCTTACACAGATGTTGGAGGATCAAAAATGTTAGTGCAGTTATCAAACGAGTTAAAGAAAAAAGAGATAAAATTAAAAATAGTGGAAGCGCTTTCCAGCGTAAGAGACATCCTGCGCAAACAGGGTATGGAAGAAGTGATTGGCCACATAAGCCGCAGGGTTTTCATTAATGATATTGTGCAGGAATTTATTTCAGGTAAAGGAGATGGTACTGTTCCGGAAGTGGTGAATGCTAGATAAAACCTGTGAGGTTTTAAAGACCTCACAGGTTTGTTTTTTGTTCCTCAGAAGGACACTTGCACAGAAGGAAATATAAAGCATCAGCCGTGAAGACACTAAGTCACAAAGTATTTATTAGTCTCTTTGGGTCTTCGAGCCTTCGTGGCTAAACTGATTTCATTTTTCTCAACAATCACCCTATAAAAAAATACATGAACGTAAGGGTAAAATTTCTCGGAGCCGCATGTGAAGTAACAGGTTCAAAATACCTGTTACAGATCAACGATTTCAATCTCCTGGTGGATTGTGGTCTTTTCCAGGGAAGAAAAAATTTAAGAGAACTTAACTGGGCAGAATTTCCCATTGACCCTGTCTCAATTGACGCTGTCATACTTACACACGCTCATCTTGATCACACCGGCTACCTGCCGCGTTTATTTCGCAATGGTTACAGGGGACCCGTTTACTGCACGACAGCTACCGTTGATTTAATGAATCTTATTTTAATGGATTCTGCGGATTTACAGGTAGAAGAAGCCAGGTACGCAAAAAAGAAAGGATACTCAAAACATGCAAATCCGCTGCCGCTTTACGATACAAACGATGTAACTCCCATCGCGGATCACACAAAGTCATACAAATTTGAACAGCCATTTTCTATTGCGCCAAATATTAAAGTATGCTTTTATAATGCGGGACATATTCTTGGTGCGGCGATAGTAGAATTGACCATAACAGGTGATACGCAAACTAAAAAAATTGTTTTCTCCGGTGACCTTGGTCGTTATAATGATCCCATTCTTTTTCCGCCGCATGCTATGGAAGAAGCCGACATACTCTTTGTGGAATCCACTTATGGTGACAGAACTATCAAACAAACAGACAGGGAAGATATTCTTAAAGTGATGAATGAAACATTTGAGCACGATGGCAATCTCGTTATTCCTGCCTTTTCAATTGGAAGAACGCAAACATTACTGATGTATCTGAAAAATGTTTTGATGAGCAAAGAAATCCCCCCGGTGAAAATTGTTGTTGACAGCCCTATGGCAATTGCCGCCACTGCATTTTATCGAAAATACCAGGATTATCATAAGTTGAGGGGAATAGACCTTGATGAAGATGAATCATTCATGACACTGCGCAAGCATCTCACTATTTCGCGCACACCGGAAGACTCAAAGAAGATCAATAAAATAAAAGGTGATTCCATCATCATTGCAGGCAATGGTATGATGTCGGGCGGGCGCATTTTGCACCATCTTTTTCATCGCCTGCCCGATCCAAATAATGTAATTCTTATCTCAGGATACCAGGCAGAAGGCTCAAGAGGAAGGCAATTACAGGAGGGTGCAAAAACGATCCGCATCTTTGGAGAGGATGTTCCGGTGAAAGCAAAAGTGTTTATCATTAATGGCTTATCTGCCCATGCAGACAGGGATGAATTACTTCGCTGGTTGAGTGGTTTTAAAAATCCTCCAAAAGAAACTTTTGTGGTTCATGGAGAAGCACAAAGTGCAAATGCCCTGGCACAAGCCCTTAAAGAAAAAGGTTGGAACGCAATAGTGCCGCACTACCTCGAAAATATCGAACTATTCAAACATATATAACAATGACCCAAAGCAACGACAAAAACTTTTTGAAAACAGAACGGACATTATCTGAAGAAATACGTGATTCACACAAGGCCCTCTCCGATCTCTGGCAGGGTGTGAGCGCTTTTGAAAGAATAAAAAACTGCGTTACTGTTTATGGCTCTGCGCGATTTAAAGAAGGACATCGTTATTACGAACTTGCCCGAAGCATGGGCAAGGCGCTTGCGGAAAATGGTTTCACGGTAATGACAGGCGGAGGTCCCGGTGTAATGGAAGCTGCAAACCGCGGAGCAAAAGAAGGAGAAGGTGTTTCACTAGGCTGTAACATCATACTTCCCTTTGAGCAAAAACTTAATCCTTATGTGGATGCAAAAGTAGAGTTTGAATTCTTTTTTACACGTAAAGTTATCTTAAGAAAAAATTCTGTTGCGTACGTTTTAATGCCCGGTGGTTTTGGTACAATGGATGAAATATTTGAAGTGCTTACTTTAATTCAAACGGGCAAATTACCTGCGCGTCCCGTAGTGTGTATGGGTAGTGATTACTGGAAACACCTCGGAACATTTTTGCGAGACACCATGTTACATGTTGGAACAATTTCTCCTGAAGATCTTGAACTCGCATTGGTGACAGATAGTACACAGGAAGCTATTGATTACATTAAAAAGAAAATTTCGAACCCTGTTATTACGGGGAATGAAAATGAGGATGTGTATTAATGCCCCTGACCCAACGAGGCATCTGTTTCGCACTGATGAGCAGAACTACTATCAGTACAAGAGTGCGACGCAACAAAGCCTCATAAAAATTCAACAGCAGGGTTCATAAAAATGAGCACCAAAAATTTTTCATAACCATTTTTTTAATCCTCTAAATAAGAAAACATGGCATCTCCAAAAAAACAACTCGAAGATTTTACCAGTTTAAGCAAAAAAGAACGTATCCAAAGAGCAAAAAAATTTGCAAAAAGATTTTGTGTCACCGACGGAAAAGATTTCAAACTTAAAGATTATGATCCTGGTGAAGACGGCAACCTGGGCCAGGAGGATAAGCCTTTTGCCAAACAGGCACTGCAGTTAGGTGTGGAAGCACTTGCAACAATGCAGGATGTTTTGTATGCGCAGGACAGGTGGTCTGTGCTCCTGATCTTCCAGGCAATGGATGCGGCAGGAAAAGATGGCGCTATAAAGCACGTGATGAGTGGCATAAATCCACAGGGGTGCCAGGTAAGTTCTTTTAAGGCCCCATCTCCGGAAGACCTTGACCATGATTACATGTGGCGCTGTATAAAACATTTACCTGAAAGAGGACGCATCGGCATTTTCAATCGCTCTTATTATGAGGAAGTTTTAGTGGTGCGGGTGCACGAACAATTGCTGCGCAATCAAAAACTTCCTGAAGAATTGGTAACAAAAGATATATGGGATGACCGTCTTAAAGATATCAGGAATTTTGAAAATTATCTTAGCCGTAATGGTACACTTGTTTGTAAATTCTTTTTAAATGTTTCGGCGAAAGAACAGAGAAAACGTTTTCTGGAACGTATTGATAACCCCGATAAAAACTGGAAATTTTCTGCATCTGATGCAAAAGAAAGAAAATATTGGAAAGATTATATGAATGCTTATGAAGAGCTCATAAAACACACCGCTACAAAAAAATCTCCATGGTATGTAGTGCCTGCCGATAACAAAGCATATGCCCGTATAGTGGTCGCCTCTGCCATCATTGAAACACTTGATTCGATCGGTTTGGAATACCCCAAAGTAGGTAAAGAAAAATTGGCTGAACTGGAAGGAATAAAAAAAGAATTGCTTGCTGAAAAATAAATACTCTGGCAAGATAATTCATCGCGGGCACGAGTTGAAAATATGAGCGTTTGACGAGATTATTTTTTAGCAAACTGTTCTATTCAAATACCGGGTCACTTCTAATAAAACTTAAATGTATGAATACGTATGTTGAACAAATAGCCGCCCCCGATAAGCCCGAAGAGCTGAAAAATGACATCCTTAATAATTTGTATTTTATTAAGGGTAAATCAACCGGCCTGGCTACGATGAATGACTGGTATATCGCGGTAGCATATACGGTGCGGAACAGAATGATGAAAAATTGGGTGGAGCTGCTTCAAAGGTTACGTGATAAAGATTTGAAGATCGTTGGCTATTTATCTGCTGAATTTTTGGTGGGACCGCATCTTGGTAACGCACTTATTAACCTCGACATGTTTACTAAAATAAAAGAAGCCGTTGAGCAACTGGGCCTCGATCTGAATAAATTGATGGAACAGGAAGACGAGCCGGGTCTTGGTAATGGAGGGCTTGGAAGATTAGCAGCATGTTTTCTTGATTCATTAACTACGCTGAAAGTTCCTGCCATTGGGTTTGGCATACGGTATGAGTTCGGCATTTTTGAACAGGAAATTCATGACGGGTGGCAGGTTGAAAAAACAGACAAGTGGTTGCGGTACGGTAATCCATGGGAAATTGCACGACCGGAAATTTCTTTTAATGTCAAACTTGGGGGACATACAGAAAGTTATGTTGACGATGATAAATACCGGGTGAAGTGGGTCCCTGCATATGAAGTAAAAGGAGTGGCTTATGATACAGCTATTCCCGGTTATAAAAACGGAGGCGTTAATTTGTTGCGCTTGTGGAAATCGGAGGCAGTTGAATCTTTTGATTTTAATGCGTTCAATAAAGGCGACTACTATAGCGCTGTTGATGAAAAAATTTTTTCAGAAACGATCTCAAAAATTCTTTATCCCAACGATGAACCCGAAAGAGGAAAGAAGCTCAGGTTAACGCAACAATATTTTTTTGTTTCCTGTTCATTGCAAAATGTGTTAAAACTTCAACTGCTTAGAGGTCTTGCCATAAAGGACCTGCCGAACACCATGCCTCTGCAGTTAAATGATACACACCCCTCCATAGCCGTTGCTGAATTGATGCGGCTGCTCGTTGATGAATATTTTATTGACTGGGATGAAGCATGGAACATTACAAAAAACACCCTGGGCTATACAAACCATACATTGTTGCCCGAGGCGCTTGAAAAATGGTCACTGCCTCTTTTTGCTTCTGTTCTTCCACGACATCTTGAGATCATTTATGAGATCAACAACCGTTTTTTGAATGAAGTAAAAATAAAATACAATGGCGATGATCAATTGGCACGACGTCTCTCTATCATTGATGAAGAAGGAGAGCGATACGTGCGAATGGCGCATCTTGCCTGCATAGGAAGCCATGCAGTAAATGGCGTTTCAGCATTGCACACGGAATTGTTGAAGCGCGATGTGCTTCGTGATTTTTATGAACTGAGCCCGGAAAAGTTCTTTAACGTTACAAACGGAGTTACACCGAGAAGATGGATCAAATTGTACAATCCGAAACTCGCCCATCTCATTAGCAGAAATATTGGAGAACGATGGATTACCAGTCTCGAAACAGACCTGATCAAGCTTGAAAAATTTGCCGATAATAAAGGTTTTAAAGAAATATGGGAGCAGATAAAACACCAAAACAAAATTGAACTGGCCAATATTATAAAAGCACGTACCGGTATTGAAGTAAGTCCTGATTCTTTATTCGATGTGCAGGTTAAGCGTCTTCACGAATACAAGCGACAACATTTAAATGTGCTGCATATCATAAGTTTATATAACAGGATAAAAAAGAATCCCTCAGTAGATATTATTCCGAGGACTTTCATCTTTGGTGGTAAGGCTGCGCCGGGCTATTTTATGGCGAAGCTTATCATTAAACTGATCAACGCAGTTGGTGTAATCGTAAATAATGATCCCGACATTGAAGATCGAATTAAGGTTGTATTCTTCCCTGACTTTAATGTTAAGAGCAGTGAGCATATTTATAAAGCAGCGGACCTTTCAGAACAAATTTCAACGGCAGGCAAAGAAGCATCGGGAACGGGCAATATGAAATTTTCTTTGAATGGCGCTCTTACAATTGGGACTTATGATGGCGCCAATGTGGAAATATTCGAGGCAGTTGGTGCAGAAAATTTTTTTCTCTTTGGATTAACCGCGGATGAAGTGTTTACTATAAAACGCAATAGGTATAATCCTTATGAGATATACCTCGGCAATGCTGAATTAAAGGAAGTAATTGATCTAATTCAATCCGGGGTATTTTCAAAAGGTGATAACAATCTCTTCAGACCAATAATTGATTCTTTACTTGGGCAAGACCCATATTTGGTCTTACAGGATTTTCAGGCTTATATCGATTGCCAGCAAAAAGTTTCAGATGCCTACAGGAACAAAGATCACTGGACAAAAATGTCTATACTGAATGTAGCAAGAATGGGAAAATTTTCTTCCGATCGTTCGATAAAAGAATATTGTGAAAAGATCTGGCGTATAAGACCTTTGCAATAAAACCCTCTGTCCCCACGGCCCAACAATGCAATTTTTTATTCTGCAAAAATGCACCAGTGTTGAATTGCTGCTTCTTGATCATGTTATAATATGAACCTGCTGACAATTATTTTTGTTTGATTTTAATATCAAATCGCAAGAAAAACATACATTGTAACAGTTTTAAATACTGCTTATGGAATCAACGATTGTCAGCTCTCATGCCTCACCGCCCGGCATTACAAGTGGAAAAATTTCGCAGCGATTACTCTCCCTCGATTTCATGCGCGGCTTTATCATGGTGTTGCTTGCATCAGAAGCCTGTGGTTTATGGGAAAGTCTTTTTGACGCAACAAAAGAGCAGGGAAATTTTCTCAACGGGTTTTTTCTTCAGTTCTTTCATCATCCGTGGAATGGTTTAAGGTTTTGGGATTTAATACAACCAGGCTTTATGTATATGGCAGGTGTGTCAATGGC
This sequence comes from Chitinophagaceae bacterium, assembly GCA_036558585.1. Taxonomy (GTDB): domain Bacteria; phylum Bacteroidota; class Bacteroidia; order Chitinophagales; family Chitinophagaceae; genus DATBFI01. The sequence goes on along the minus strand of DATBFI010000020.1, from coordinate 2,901 downwards.
ATATTCACTAAACAAGCAATGGTCAGGCGGTGTTTCATGGAACCAGTCTTTCGGAAAAATTTTGAAGCGTTGTTTTTGGTTATTCTTCTGGGGTGTTCTTGATTATGCAGTGAGACCAAAAGGACTGTCATTTGAATTGTGGGATGTGCTTACACAATTATCATTTACAACGCTGGTTGCATTTTTGATCTTCAGGTGGAGTACAACCACACAAATGGGTGTATGCATAGGCCTGTTGTTACTTACAGAAATTTTATACAGGTTTACCAATGTTCCCGGTTTTAACCAGCCCTTTGTTGATCAGCACAATTTTGGTAATTATGTTGATACAATTTTGATGAACAAAATAAACTCCGACGGATGGGTGGCTATTAATTGCATTCCTACAGCAGTACATACCATTGCAGGCGCATTGACGGGAAAATTATTATTAAGTGATAGAAAAAATAAAATTAAGCCAATGCTCACCTGGGCTGTAATTTGTTTGATTGTTGGTTTTGGATTGGATTATGCGGGTATTACTCCGATTATTAAACGTATCGCTACATCATCATTTACAATTGCATCGCTTGGGTGGTGTTTGCTTGGCTTATCATTTTGTTATTGGTGGATCGATATTCAGGGCCACAGGAAATATTTGAAGTTCTGGACAATTGTCGGCATGAACTCAATATTCATTTACTTATTTAATGAGATCGTTGGTTCAAGATGGTTCGTTGGTTATATCACAGAAATTGCCACCGGAGTGATGGGATGGATAAATACTCCCGAAATGTTAAGCGCCATCATTGCATCATTGTGCGTGTTTGCAGTAGAATGGGGTTTGTGTTATTTTCTGTATAAGAAGAAAATATTCTTTAAACTCTGATGGCCTCACTAACCTCTAAGAGAAGAGAAACTTTAGCAGCAGAGATTCAAAGAAGGTTAGAAAAAAATTCAGTTTAGAGCACTCCCTTTGTGCTCGGCAAATAATTACTGATCGGATCACGCTTTACAGCCATTTTTATTGCTTTTGCAAATGCTTTGAAAATGGCTTCGATTTTATGATGTTCATTTTCACCGTGACATTCAATATTCAAATTACATTTAGCCGCATCACTAAAAGACTTGAAAAAGTGAAAGAACATTTCCGTTGGCATTTCGCCAATTTTTTCTCTTTTAAATTCCGCGTTCCAAACGATCCAGTTGCGGCCGCCAAAATCAATCAGCACCTTTGCGTCTGCTTCATCCATCGGTAATGCAAATCCGTATCTTTCCATTCCGCGCTTATCTGACAAAGCTTTTGCAAATGCTTCTCCTAATGCAATTCCCGTGTCTTCAATAGAGTGGTGTTCATCTATATGCAGGTCACCTTTTGTTCGAACAGTGAGATCCATTTTTCCATGCCTCCCAATCTGCTCGAGCATATGGTCGAAAAAACCAAGGCCTGTATGAATATCGGCTCTGCCGTTCCCATCTATATTTAACTCAATGTGGATTTGCGTTTCGTTTGTATTGCGGTCATAAATAACTTTGCGCAATCCAAGTTTTAAAAACTCGTAAATATCTCTCCAATGTTGTGTTTCCAATGCAATAACTTTTTCCAGTTCCCTTTTTGAATCTTTTATTTCTGCCCCACCCAGATCAGGATCATTGTTTAGCCAAATTGCCCTACAGTGAAGATTCTTTGCGAGCTGAACATCAGTTATTCTATCACCTATCACATAAGAATTGGAAATGTCAAAATCGGGGTTGTTCAAATATGGAGTAAACATACCAATTCCCGGTTTGCGGGTTGGCGCATTATCCTTTGGAAAAGTTTTGTCAAAATGAAATGCGGAAAAATGCACTCCTTCATTTGCAAAAGCTTTTACAATAAAATTCTGAATAGGCCAGAATTTATCTTCAGGATAAGATGACGTGCCTAAGCCATCCTGGTTACTTACCATGATTAATTCATAATCAAATTCCCGCGCTATTTTTGACATGTGTTGAAATACTTCCGGATAAAATTCCAGCTTACTCCAGCTATCAATTTGATAGGTTGGAGGAGCTTCCCTGATAAGCGTTCCGTCTCGATCGATAAATAAAATTTTCTTAAACATAATTATTTTATCAAAAATCTTTTCATTGCGGATTTTTCACCCATGCAATAATACGCAAAGGCCCGCCGCTTCCATTTTTTATTTTCATCGGTAAGGCAACAACGTAGGCACCTTTTACAGGAAGCAAATTTAAATTTGCAATATTTTCAAATCCGGGAATGGAAGCGCCCAACAAAATTTGATGTGTTTTAAAATTTTTCGATTGCCCGTAATCAATACTTGGAGTATCGAGGCCAACTGCTTTTATTTTATGCTGAACCAGCCATGCTGCGGTGGTTGGATCAATGCCCGGAAAATGCAATTTTGGGATTGCCTGCGCTCCTTTCTCAGCAGTGCCAAAATATTTTTCTGCATCAGGATAAAATTGCCCGTAACCGGTTTTGAATAACACAATTGTATTCTCTTTGATGGTACCATTCTTTGCTTCCCAATCCGTAATATCATTTATTGAAATAAGATAATCACGATCCTTCAGAGCTTTTGCTGAAACATCTATTACCACTGCTTCCCCGGTTAGTTTTTCAAGAGGTACTTTATCTGCACTCAAACCATGAGCTGCAAAATGAACAGGGGCATCGAGGTGTGTGCCTCCATGCTCAGGCGCACTGAATGCATAAGAGGAATAATAATAGCCGAGTGCAGTAACACCTTCTGCAACTGTTTCTAATTTAAATCCGGTTGGATTATTTGGCCAGTATAATGTTTGGGCAGAGAAATCATGACTAAGGTCAATCCATTTGCCTTGCGAAAGAACCTGCGAAAGATCCTGTGCGTTGATTGACAGAATTGGGCTGCTCAATATTGCGGAGCAAAAAAT